>NZ_JAILZZ010000081.1:0-6566 GCF_023512215.1 Kyrpidia sp.
GTTGCCCACTGGGTGATTCGAGACACTTGCCTGTCCAAGTCACTCCTCTGGTCGTGAGAGGACACCCGGGCATACACGACCGTCCGGCCATCTTTACGGCTCGGAGGGACATCCACCAGGATCGTGCCGGATTCGGTCTGACGGGCGGGTACAGGCAACTTGCCATCCTTCCACCAACGCCAAGCGGTCATGTAGGAGATTCCTTGTTGTCTAGCCCAATCGGAGAGTTTCATGAGACGATTGTACAACAGAAATATATGTTCGTCTATAGATGTTTATGAACTTCCAGGCTGTTGATCCCCCAACTCTTTTTGTATCTGCTTGTAGGACTGTTCGAAAATATATCGCCGAACGAAGCACTCGCGTTCAAGATCGGTCAGCGCCTGGTCCAGCACCTCGTACAGCCGTTCCTTGAGGGCCAGACGGATCAGCCTGGCCATCGCCTCATCTTCCGCCGACGGCACAGACCTCTGGGCCGTCCGGTCCGACACGGCTGTTTCCAGGCTCACGGCCTCCCGGAAAAACACGTGCTTGCCGCCGTACACTTTTCTGGCGACAAGGGTTTTCAGCCGGTTGTGCAGGAACATCTTCGCGAAGCCCTGGAACGGGCGCCCCGGCCGGTATTCTTTCACGGCGTTCCACAGTTCGATCCGCAAAACCTGAATCACTTCGTCCTCGGTATCGTTCGGGAGCCAGTATTTTGCGGCCAGCTTCTTCATGAGCGGTTGAAAGCGCGAGGCTAGTTCAGCAAATGCGTCCGGGTCTGTTTTGGCCTAACAGGCTAGCGCCGTGACACCGTCGTCCATAAAAAATCCCCCCTTCGCCTTATTGGCGGGGAGGGAGAAAAAAACGGCTTTTCGCCGTTTGAGGTGGGTTGAACCGTTCGATTATGGTCGATCATGTGAGTGTAAGGCTAATAGATTCAAGAGTTGGGATTAAGGGGAAAGCCTCCCTACCGTCGGCTTCTCCCCGCTTCCCCTGATCCTACCAACGGGTCGGTCAAGAGCTTTCACGGCATATTCTCGCCTCACTGTGGTATTCGACGATCTCTTGACCTCCCCCTCAAGGTCTCAAACTGCAAAGAGCCTTTTTAACCCTGTCCGCCCCAATAACTGCCTGGGGCTTTAAGGGAGCCCTTCTTTCTTTGGTCATACCGGGGTCAAACAGAATACTACCTGCCGGAAACGGCACCAGTCGCCGTGGGAGCCGGGGATCTGTCCCCGCGGTTGACCTCGTCCGACCCGTCCGTGCCCTGGGGCATTGCCGGATTCGCTCCGGGCACGACCGGTTTCAAGTGCAGGAATGCCCGAATCACTCCCAGTGCCAGAGGCAGAACACCGACGACAATAAAGACCGTATCCGGCACGATCCGTGCCCAGAGCAATGTGTAAACGAAGGGTTGGCGATAGAATGCCAGCTGACGGGCCGCCCAGAATCCCTGTTCCATCGTGGTTCGCAATTGCTCGACCCCGACCGGAAACAACGTCACCAACGCCATGCCGACAAGTCCAAGATTGAGTCCCCACGCTGCCCACTTGAACAATTTTTCCGGCCAAAACGCTCCCGGAACCAACCGGCGCAACGAAAACAACATGAGCGCGATGGCCAGCATCCCGTACACACCCATCATGGCGGTATGGCCATGGGTGGCCGTTAAGAACGAACCATGTTCGTAATAACTGACCACCGGCAGGTTGATCAGAAAACCGAAGACCCCTGCCCCGACCAGGTTCCAGACGGCCGTGGAAATCAAGAACCAGAAGGGCGCCTTATATGGAAAAACCCGGCCTCCGTCGCGAAGCATGCGGTACTGATCGTATGCTTCGGCAGCCAGCAGCGTCAGCGGCACCACCTCCAGGGCGGAGAAGCAAGCCCCCAGCCCCAGCCACATGGCCGGATCACCGATCCAATAATAATGGTGGCCGGTCCCGATCACGCCGCTTCCCATCAGGATCAAGATTTGAAAATACAGGGCCCGCACCGTGGAGGCCCGGGTCACCAGACCCATGGTCACCAACAGGAATCCGATGGCCACCACGGCAAACACTTCAAATACGCCTTCCACCCACAGGTGGATCACCCACCACCGCCAGTAGTCCGAGAAGGTAATGTGGGTTGTCGGATTCACCAAAAATGCGAAGATATAGAAACCAGGAATCGTCCACGCGCTGTAAAACAGCAGGTGCACGAGACCTCCCTTGTCCGTTTCCCGGCGCAGGCTATCCCGCAACCCCCGCCATACGATAAACAACCAGATGAGCAGCCCAGCGACCAGCAAAACCTGCCATACCCGTCCCATCTCTAAATAATTCCATCCCTGATTGCCGAACGTGAACCAGAACTTGCCCAGCAGCCCCTTGGCACCCAACCATTCCCCGGTAAAGCTGCCTGCCACCACGGCCACCAGAGCCCAGAACAGCACGTCCACCAGGATCCCTTGGCCTTTCGGCTCTCGACCACCGACGATCGGGGCGATGAAAAGACCCATGCCCAGCCAAGCCGTGGCGATCCAAAAGACGGCCGACTGTAAATGCCACGTTTTGGCAATATTGAAGGGAAGCCAATCAGCGATGGGCAGGCCGTAGAATCCGCTTCCCTCCACGTAATAATGAGCCATCAATCCACCCATCAGGACCTGAAAGAGAAACACCAGGCAGACAACGACAAAATATTTCCCGGTCTTTCTCTGGCTCACGGTGATCCCCTCCCTGTCCGGGCGGAGATCCGGGAACGAGGAGTCATAGGCACTCTGCATTTGCAATTTAAAATGGTTGTACACCCAGAGGATGATTGCCAGCATAAGAATGAGAAAAGCGACACTGGCCGCACTCCAGAACACGGCGTGGAATGTGTTCTCGTTCCCCGCTCCCGGCTCGTAGGGCCAGTTGTTGGTGTACGAATAGTCAAGCCCTGGACGGTTCACGGCGGAGAGCCACGCCGTCCAGAAGAAGTAGTCGGCCAAGCTGCGGATGTCCTCCGGGGACGCCTGGTTTAAACTTCCCGGCTGGAGTCCCCGGTCGGGATTGCCCAGGGTGAAAAGCTGGTTGTAATACGCTCGAACCTGATCCAAGGTCCGGCTTTGAGCCGGCGTGAGCGTCAGCGTGTCGGTTGCGGGATCGTAGCGGTTGACCCGAATCTCCGACTTCACCGCCTGGGACACCGCGGCCTGGCGGTCAGCAGTGAGCTTATCGTAAGAATTGCCGTACATCTCGTTCGCTTTCTCGTCCCTCATGGCGACAACCACCAAGTGCAGAGTCTCCGCCGTGAAATCGGGACCGAAAAAAGTGCCATTCCCCAGGATCGAACCGTAATCCATCAGGTCGTATTTTTGAAATACCTGTTGTCCATGAAGAAGATCTTGTTTCGACACCAGCGGTTGGTGATCCGTTCCGAGCATCGTGGGAATCGGTGCTTTTTCCTTATAAATCCAAAATCCTCCGGCCAACAGCACGGTGAAGCTGAGCAGGACGACGACTAATAGAATGTGTTTCCACAAGCCCGAGTCGCCGTGGTTTGACCTCCCCCGAAGAGCATCCACCTTAACCGCAGACATTGAACATCCCCCTTTCCTGCATAGCCGTATCTTGAGATGTATCGGGTCGGCCGACCGCAATCACACCGTAGCATGAAGCCCCACCCCCCCCCATGTGACAGTCGTCACATAAATGGCAGCGTTCACCAATTGTTCAAGGCTGCAGGTACACGAACGAACATATGATTCACACGGTTCGCCGGCAAAATAATCGCGAAAAAGCGTTGGGAGACGACACGATGGGCCCCGCCCCCATCCACCTCCTCGGAACTCCAAATCCGCCTTCCACTCTTTTGGCCATATTGTCAGTGAATTCGGATGACGGAACACGCGGTATCCCATTTAAGTTATCATCAACAAGCGGGTTTATGTATCCAACGTGGAACATAAAACCTCCTTGGTAGGAGGGAATCAATAAGAAAAGACTGCCAAGCAGAGTATCCCTTCACGATGAAAACCACTGTTAATTAACCCCGGCTTGGCGTTATTGCGCGTCCATATCGCGAGGCTCATACCTCCCATGATGCCCACAGTGAGCAAGGCCACCAGACTGGCGAGGGATGATAGGAGCAATTTGGTCGACATGCCGATATGATTAAATAATCCGAACACTATCCAATCCTCGCCGTCAAGACACCGTCAAGATGAGCCCCTGTTATTTCTATTTCACTTACGACGCAGTCACCGAGGCAAGAAGACTGGGATTAAAGGTTCGCTTGACTGTCGGGGAAGCATCCCGGACCTCCTGGAACACATTGAGACGGTGGCCCAAGCTGCATTGGCAGCAGGCGTGAATCGCATCAGTTTGGCGGATACGGTGGGCGTATGGGAGCCGCCAATTTGTCAGAAGTGGGTAGCCCGGGCCGTGCAGGAGTTGCGGTGACCGTTTGAAGTTCACTTACACAACGATCTGGGGCTTGCTGTCGCCAATGCCCTGTTTTCCATCGACGCCGGAGCGGTCGTGATTGACGTATCCATCATGGGAATGGGTGAGAGGGCCGGGATCGCGGATTTGATCCAGCTGTCGGTCGTCCTGCATACCTTGCATGGCGAACAGCGGTTTCCACTGCACAGGATCCCGGAATTGGGGCGAGCAGTTGGTCTTCTGACAGCGGTTCACCCCGACGCCCTGCGCCCCGTAGAGGGTCGCCATGCCTTTTATCGCGTTCACGGCGGACACCCCCGGGCAATGGATGTTCCACTGCGATATTCTCGACCACACTGTCCCCCAGTGAAGCGGCGGATGGATCGGCCCACCAAATGGCCTCTATGGGCGGTTCAATCACGTTCATCAACGTAATAAGTTACGCAGTTTATCGAAACCGGTGCCGACACCGGTGGCATACGGCGGACGGGAGCCGGGCATGAGGGGGATCATACTTTGCGGCGCTGGCGCCACCGGTGTACTACGACAGCCAAGAGAGGCACGGCAATCCCTGTGAATGTGAGGTATCCCCAACCCACATACATAACATATTCCAGAAACATTGATTCGTTCCGTATAAAAAAAATACTGCCCGCCCAGGCCAAAACCGCACCGCTCCATACAGCGGGCCGATAATGCCCTAGCCCAGTCCATTGGCTGATACCCGTTACTAAAGCATAGTGGATAAAAGAACACTGTAAAAAGATACCCACGACGACCCCCATCACGTAAAACGTATCCAATCGCTCCAGAAAATCGGCAATCCGAATCGTCCGCACCACCTCCAGGATGGGATAAAGAGAGTAAGCTGCGCTCGGGCCCAGTACCATGCAGATTGTAGGTTCCGCTACAAGCCCTGCTGACGTAATAATCAAAACCATGATTAAAAGATCTTTTCCCAACCGTTGTGGAACTGCCTCGCCCAGCTGCAGAACAAACAGCAACAGCCAAGCGTACATCCATACCACAATGCTGCCTCGCAGAATAGGCGTCCAGCCATCTGCTAAAACGGGGTGATAATGAGAAGGATCCGCATACTGCATGGAGAGTACCGATATAACCAGCGTAATACCCATCCCGATGGGCGTAATGGTCTCCCCCAATCTCCCAACTGCTTCCACACCTTGATATACTGCGTACGCAACGGGAATAAGGAACATCGCGTTCACAACATACTCCGGGGTCGAAGGCAGGACCGTGGTGGTCAGAAACAGGCCCACTTCGCGAAGAACGAAACATTCGACGACGAGCGTCATGATCAAAAACCACAAACTAGGGATCCTTCCCCACCACGGGCCGAAAGCTGTGTGACAGCCCTCAACCAGCGATTGTCCGGGAAACGTCTGTCGGAACCACGTAATCACCCCTGCCACGATTACCCCCTGAGGTATAAAAAGGAAAGGAACGATCCAAGCGTCTCGAACGGTGAATTGTCCAATGGCAAACGGCAATGTCAGAAACCCAGTACCCAGAAAGAGCCAAATGCTCAACATTACGAACTGTACGCGGGACAGTTGCTGTGTATGCATAGGCCCTCCAAGGATTTTCAATCTTTATCTTTTATGGCGGATCTTGTTCTGTCTGACCCGGCAGGGGCTTCGGTATACCCGCGCTCCTGGTCAAATCTACCGACTCCATGGTTTTTGGACGGTGGCGCATCTGCCACCACGGTGGCCTGGTAAATACATCTTTGATGTCGGGCCACATAAAGGGCGCAATCGGCGACAGGTACGGAACCCCAAAGGAACGCAGGGAAACCAGGTGAGTCCACAAGATGAGCACCGCGATAATGATCCCGTACAGACCAAGCACCCCGGCCATGATAGTCATGGGAAAACGCAAGATCCGCAGTGTAATGGCAATGTTGTAACTGGGTATGGTAAAAGAAGCAATCCCGGTCAGGGCCACGATGATCACCATCGCCGGCGACACGATTCCGGCGGCAACAGCCGCCTCACCGATCACCAGGGCCCCGACGATGCTCACCGATTGACCCACAGCTTTCGGCAGGCGAATCCCCGCCTCCCTCAGGGCCTCGAAGGTGATCTCCATGATCAGGGCCTCCACCACCGACGGGAAAGGAATTTGTTCGTGGGTTGACATCAGAGT
>NZ_JAILZZ010000082.1:0-6528 GCF_023512215.1 Kyrpidia sp.
TTCCTCGGTAGCTCAGTGGTAGAGCGTCCGGCTGTTAACCGGGTGGTCGCAGGTTCGAATCCTGCCCGGGGAGCCAAGGCCCCATGGTCAAGTGGTTAAGACACCGCCCTTTCACGGCGGTAACGGGGGTTCGAATCCCCCTGGGGTCACCAAAACGTCGCGGGGTGGAGCAGTCTGGCAGCTCGTCGGGCTCATAACCCGAAGGTCGCAGGTTCGAATCCTGTCCCCGCAACCACATTGGAGCTGTAGTGTAGAGGCCCAACACGCCTGCCTGTCACGCAGGAGATCGCGGGTTCGAATCCCGTCAGCTCCGCCAGAAAAAAACCGAGAGCTCGCCGTGAGGCGGGCTTTTTTCGTTTGAACTCCTTCAGGGTCAAGAGGGCGAGGGAAGGGTCAGACGGCTGTGCCACCACCTTTGCGGTTAGCTGCTTGACAGGGAGAATTGGCAAAGATAGAATGAGGCCAATCCGGGGGATCCGAAGGAGAGCGAAGGCGCGTCGCTCGCCCGGGGCGGAGTCGGAGAAGAGCAGAGCTGAGTGGAGTCGAGATGAGGAGGGTCACCCTTGGTTTTGATGATCGATAACTATGATTCTTTCACGTACAACCTCGTCCAGTATATTGAGATTCTGGGAATGCCAGTAAGTGTCTTGCGGAACGATGTGATCTCTGCCGAAGAGCTGGATCCTGACGCCTACAGTCACGTCGTGATTTCGCCAGGACCCGGAACGCCCCGGGATGCAGGGGTTTCGATGGCGGTGATCGAACGATTTGCCGGCCGGGTGCCGGTGCTCGGAGTGTGTCTTGGACACCAGGCCATTGCCGAGGTGTTCGGAGGGCGCGTGGTTCACGCCAGGCGGCCGATGCACGGAAAAACCTCGATGATTCTCCACGATGGTTCCTTTCTTTTCTCGCGTCTCCCCAATCCCTTTCGCGCCACTCGGTATCATTCACTGATTGTTGATGAAACCACCCTACCTTCGGAGCTGCGAGTGACAGCTCGTAGTGAGGAAGGCGAAATCATGGCCATCTGTCACCGGGACTTGCCCGTGTACGGGGTCCAGTTTCATCCCGAATCGATCCTGACCGATGGCGGGATGAAGATCCTGGCGGATTTTCTCGGTGTGGCCGACGCGGAACCGGTCCTTTTGTCGGCGGGGGGTGGTGTGCGGTGAGCGTGGTGGAGCGCTTGCAGGTCGTGGTATCCACCCGGCGCCACACGGTGCCCCGCCGGGCCGGTGCGGACGCTTTTGCACTCTTTCGGGTGATCGCGGGAGAGATCGGGGCCGAGCGAGCTTTTCTCCTGGACTCGGTGTCAGACCCCCGGGCTCAGCACCGGCTGGCTGTGGTGGCAGCGGACCCCGTGTTGGAGCTGAGGTTCAAAGGTGAGGGTATCGCAGTTTCTGGAGATGAGTCGGTGACCGCCACGGTGCGGGCGCGGCTGGACCAGGAGCGGTTGGTGAAAGACGGTCAGATGGTCGCGGGCCCGGCGGAGGTTTTGGCGGCGGTTTCGGATGTGTTTGCGCCAGCCGAGGATCTGCCTGCTTTTGCGGGCGGGTTTCTCGGATACGTGGCCTACGATGCGATTCGATATTTTGAGCGGCTACCCCACACCACGGTGGATGACCGGCGTCTGGATGACATCCGTCTACGGGTTTTCCGAACGGTCATTCATGTCACGGATGACCAGTTCGAGGTCTACGCCCATCGCTTTGGGGAGGAACGCGACGATCTCGATCGGGCTTTGAAGTGGATATCCGGGATTGAGGATCTGCCAGATCTGTCTGGGGATGTGGAGCCGGCGATTGAGGTGTACCACGACGTCACTGAAGAGGAATTTGTACACCGGGTAGAAAAGGCCAAAAAGTATATTGCGGATGGGGATATTTTTCAAATCGTACCCTCCATGCGCCTGCGGGTCAGGAGTAAGTCGGATCCCTTGGTGGTGTACGACCGGCTGCGCCGGGTGAATCCTTCACCTTTTATGTTTTACGGCGACTATGGGGACTTTCGCATTTTCGGAGCCAGCCCGGAGGTCCAGCTCCGGGTCCAGGGAGGCGTGGCCCAGATGCGCCCCATCGCGGGGACATCCAAGGGAAAGGGGATGACCGACGCGGAGAATCGCCGGCTGGTGGAAGATTTGCTCGGGGATGAGAAAGAACGGGCCGAGCACCTGATGTTGGTGGACCTCTGCCGAAATGACCTGGGGAGGGTGTGCCGGCCGGGGACCGTGGTCGTGGAACAACTGATGGTGGTGGAAGAATACTCCCACGTTTTTCACATCGTTTCTCAGGTCAACGGCGAATTGCGGCCGGACGTCAAGCCCCTTCATGCGATTCTGGCCACGTTTCCGGCGGGCACCCTGAGCGGTACACCAAAGGTCAGAGCCATGGAGATTATCGACGAGTTGGAGTCTTTTGACCGAGGCCCCTACGGCGGGGCGGTGGGGTTTATCGATTGGAAAGGCAATGTGAATCTGGCCATTATGATCCGAAGCGTCGTACACATCGAGGACGTGTTTTATCTGCAAGCGGGGGCGGGGATCGTGGCGGATTCCGTGCCGGAGATGGAGTGGCGAGAGTGCGGGCACAAGCTGGCCGCCCTGCACAAGGCGCTGTTTCCAGCCTGATGGCATCGAGGTCGGTTCTTTCAGGAAACATCCCATGTCCTCCCGAGAAAATATGGTATGATAGTCCCATGGATGTGTGCGGGAGGGTCGGATGGGGTGGCGAGACGATGGCAGTTTTGGGCGGCTCTGGCAGCGGGCCGGATTGTGTCCCGATTCCTGCGGGTCGCCGGCCGGAAGGCGACGACGCTGCCCGGCGTCGTCGCTATGCGGCTATGCCCGGGTTTCTTGGCGGCAGTCGGAGATCGGTTTGCAGGCAGAGTGGTGCTGATCACCGGGACGAACGGCAAGACGACGACGAGTAACCTGGTGGGGACATGGCTTAACGATAACGGATGGCAGGTGGTAAGCAATCGCCTGGGGGCGAACCTCGTCCAAGGAATTGCCACGGCGGTGGTGGAGCAGTTGCAAAGACACCGTTCATACCTGGAGGCCGCGGTGTTTGAAGTGGACGAGGCCACCGTGGAGAAAGTGGTCGAGGACCTCCGTCCGGGGGTCGTTGTGGTCACCAACTTTTTCCGCGATCAAATGGATCGCTACGGGGAACTAGACCGAGTGGTGGATCTTGTCGCCGGGGCCTTGGCCCGGGTTCCGGAGGGCTCCCTGTGCCTGATCAACGGGGACGATCCGGTGGCCTACCGGGTGGCCCCGCACGGCCGGAAGGTGCAGTTTTACGGGCTTGAGGCGCCGGAGTGGCTTGAACCCCGCTCCCGGGAAGTGCGGGACGGGAAATTTTGTGGCTTTTGTGGCCATCCCTTGAGCTATGCGGGTTTTTTCTACGGGCAATTGGGCATCTGGCGTTGCCCGGGTTGTGGGCGGGAACGCCCCCTTCCCGACCCTGCGGCCCGGCACATTCGCGTGGCCAAGGGTGGTTTGGCCTTTGAGGTGGACGGGCTACCCGCCCGTTTGGACTCCCCGGGATTGTACAACGTCTACAATGTGCTCGCGGCCTACGGGGTGGTTCGGGCACTGGGCCTCTCCCAGGAACAGGCACAAGGAGCCATGGCCCGGATACGGACGGGGCTCGGGCGGCTGGAGCGGTTTCGACTTGCCGGCCGGCCGATCGTTTTGGCGTTGGTGAAAAATCCCACCGGCCTCAACGAGCAATTAAAGGTGGTGGAGCGGACCCCGGAAGTCACGGACGTGGTGTTGGTGCTCAACGATCTCTACGCCGACGGAACGGATGTGTCGTGGATTTGGGATGCGGATCTGGAGCGCCTGAAGGACAAGGGGATCGAGCGGGCGTGGTGTGCCGGCACCCGAGCGGAGGACATGGCGATTCGCGTTCGATATGCGGAATGGCCGGCGGAGATTCGGGTAATTCGGGATCCGGTCGCCTGCGTGGAGGCGGCCTCGTCCAGCCCGGCGGACCGGGCGGTGACGAGGGGGGGATCCGGCAGGCCAAAGGGAACAGTGTATGTGTTGACGACTTACACATCGTTATACACGCTGAGAGACTGGCTGGTCCGGCGGGGCGAGGAGGAACATGACGATGAAACTGACCATCGGCCATCTGTATCCCGATCTGCTCGATCTGTACAGTGATCGGGGCAATGTCATGATTCTCGAAAAGAGGGCCCGCTGGCGGGGGATCGAGGTAGAGGTGGTGCGGGTGGATGCCGGGGATGCCACCGATGTGCGGGGATGCGACCTGTTGCTGATGGGCGGCGGCATGGACCGGGAGCAAAGTTTAGTGGCCCGGGATCTTCAGCACCGCCGGGCCAACGTGGAGCAGGCCGTGGCCGAGGGTACCGTGGTTCTGGCCATTTGCGGTGGGTACCAGTTACTCGGGGAGTATTTTGAAACCGGGTCTGGTGAGAGGATCCCGGGAATCGGGCTGCTGGACGCTTATACTGTAGCCGGGGAAAGGCGGATGGTGGGGAACGTCATGGCGGAGTGTCCCCTGGATGGACCGATGGAGACGATTTTTGGGTATGAAAATCATTCCGGACGGACGTATCTTCGGGAGGGGACCGACCCTTGGATGCGGGTGGTCCGGGGGGGTGGAAATAACGGAAGTGACGGCACCGAGGGGGCGCGGAAAGGCCGGGTGTTTGGCACGTACCTGCACGGGCCGCTGCTCGCTAAAAATCCGCGGCTGGCGGATTGGCTGTTGGGGCTGGCCCTGGAACGCAAGGGAACAGGGGGGGGATTCAAGTCCTTGGCGGACCGGTGGGAGGAGGCGGCCCGGGAGCATCTGGTGCGCCGGTTAGCCGAGTTGGACGGCATGGAGTCCCCCCACGTGGGGACGGGCGGGACAAAAAAATGATTCAAGGGTCTTGCACTCGGCTAATTGTGGTGGTAAGATAATTGATGCGTCGAGAAAATGGACGCGGCCGCTTTTCGGGCGGACGAATGTGAACAGGATGTGCGCCTATAGCTCAGTGGATAGAGCGCCGGCCTCCGGAGCCGGGTGCCCAGGTTCGAGTCCTGGTAGGCGCGCCATGTTTTAAAGTAATAGGTATGCTATTAGACACGTAGAACCCACGGTGCAACGGTTTGGGATTCCTTTTTTGGTTTTGGGGCTGGTGTTTATCAACACCAGCCCTCAATTTATTTGCCCCGCGCAATCCTGGCTGGGATGGGGACACACGTTGTCCAACGGGGACCCGCCGAATGCTGTATGCGGGGCAAGGACCCGCGGAAGGTTTCGCCTCTTTTTGTTGTCTATCTCTCTTGACAGCGCCAGAGTATCATTCCACGTCGGTTGAAGACAATAACACGCAGCAAATCCTGCCCTGGTTGTGGAGACCCCCGGGAGAAAGAGGGGAACGGGTTGGTGCGTGCGCTGCGGATTACTCTATGTGTGTGTATCCTTGTCGTGCTTGGGCTCGGGGGGAACGTCCATGTCCGCGCCGAGTCCGGGCCGCTTATGCAGATCGAGGTGAACACCGATACCCACCGACTTACTGTCTACCGGGACGGCATTGCCATTAAACAATATCCGGTGGCGCTCGGGAGACCCGACAGTCCCACCCCCATCGGCAATTGGAAAGTCATCAACAAGTATAAAAATTGGGGTGGAGGATTTGGCACCCGCTGGCTCGGTTTGAATGTTCCATGGGGTATCTATGGCATTCACGGGACAAATCGCCCCCATTCCATCGGGTGGTCGGCGAGCGCTGGCTGCATCCGCATGAGGAACCGAGACGTGGAGGAGCTGTACGAGATGATCCGGGTCGGGACCCCGGTGCGCATCGTCGGTGACCCGCTGAAATACATGCGCCGGCTCAAGGACGGCGATATCGGAACGGATGTGTGGCTGGTCCAGGACAGGTTGCTCCGCCTGGGCTTTTACCGGGGTCCCTGCAATGGTCGTTTTTCGTTGTCCACTCAAGCGGCCCTCAAAGCGTTTGAACGAAGTCAGCATCTTCCGGTGGACGGCGTGGTGAGTGTGCGGGATTATCATGCCTTGGGATTGATTGAGTAATATGGCTCTCGTCCCGGTGGGACTGCCCACCGCCCGGCCCGGATGGTATCATAGGGGGGGCATTGCCCGATCTGTTTGTTGGTGGAGCGGTGCGGAGGAGGGTAAGATGGGGGAGGAGCAAGCCCCGATGCATTCCGGGCTCACGGAGCGGGAGGCGGCTCAGCGGTTGCGGGTGAAAGGCTTCAACCACATGCCCCAATCACGGCGATAGCCCTTAAGCCGAATTGTTTTCGAAGTCGTACGGGAGCCGATGTTCTTGCCTTTCGTGTGTCAGATCGCCCGGGAACGAGGAGGGCGGCCAGATGATAAGTCAAAGGGTTGGACACGCCGGGATCGTCGGCGTTACCGGGGGAACAGGTTTTGTCGGCCGGGCGCTTATTCGAGACCTTCTCCACTCAGGGTATGGCGTCATGATCGTGACTCGGAACCCGGAGCGGTTTCGGAGGACCGTTCCTGCGGGTGCGGGGGTGGGGGA
>NZ_JAILZZ010000003.1:0-132184 GCF_023512215.1 Kyrpidia sp.
GCGACTGACCTGCACGAATTTTCGTTGTTTCCCTGGCGAGACTTGCGCTATACTGGGCCCAGAACGGTGAAATTCTCCTTCGGGCGGGATGAAGGTTGCCAAGACCCAGGACCAGCGGCTCCGGTCGCTACACCTACGAAGATTACCAAACATGGGATGGCGAGGAACGGTGGGAGCTGATCGACGGTGTCCCTTACCTCCTGGCAAGTCCCAGCACGGAGCACCAGGAGATTTTGATGCAACTGTCGGTCGAAATCGGCGGATATCTGCGCGGCAAGGCGTGTCGCGCCTTCGCCGCGCCCATGGACCTGACTTTCTCTCCGGATTCCAAAACGAAAGACGTGGTACAGCCCGATCTTTTCGTGATCTGTGACCCGGTGCCGCCCGGCCCCCGGGTGATCGGCGCGCCCGTATGGATCATCGAAATCCTGTCTCCCTCGACGGTGGCGAATGATCTCATCCGCAAAATGAACCTGTACCAGAGGGCCGGGGTGACGGAGTATTGGATCGTCGATCCCATGGAAAATCGCATCCACGTCTACCTCCACGACGGCATCGTCCTCCGCTGGCAGAGGGAATATCAGCCCGGTGACACCCTGGCGCCTTCGATGTTTAGCGACCTCGTGATGCGAGTCGACCAGGTTTTTGGATAGGAGGCCGCTTGGGAGACCTTGAATGAATAATAACGCAGCCGATAGAAAATGAGGGATCCAATATGCCATATGAGCCGAAGTTTGAAATCCGAGACCCGATCCACGGCTTTATCGAGCTCAGCCGAAGTGAACTGCGGATTGTGGACAGTGCTCCTTTTCAACGATTGCGGCGAATTCATCAACTTGGGACCACTTACCTTGTTTATCCAACAGCAGAACACACACGCTTTACCCATTCCCTTGGCGTCATGCAGATGTCAACCCGCATATTTGATCGACTCGTAAATAAACACCACACGGAATTGAACTGGACGAAACAACAAATCATGAAATACCGACAAATGCTTCGACTGACAGCATTGTTGCACGATATTGGCCATGCACCGTTTTCTCACACATCAGATAGTATTTTCCCGGCGGACCTCAATCACGAAATGATGGGCGCAAAGATTATTTGTGAAACGCAAATTGGGGACATCGTTGACGAAATCGGCAAGCCATTTGACTTCGGCAGACAACACATAGCTGACATGATTACCCAGGGATTACCCGAAAAGGATTATCGTTTACTCCGAGATCTTTTAATCGGTGAACTCGATGCTGATAAGATGGACTACCTGTTAAGAGACTCCATGTCACTGGGGGTCGAATACGGAAAATTTGACCTGCCGAGAATCCTACAAACCTTGTGCTTGTTCCCCCATGAGAGGACGTGGAGGCTGGGTGTCGAGGAAGGAGGGGTACAAGCTGTTGAGGGATTGGTAATGGCAAGATATTACATGTTCGTGCAAATTTATTTTCACAAAACTCGTCGGGTCTATGACAAAATGATGGAGCGCTTTTTGCAAGACCTTCTGCCAAACGACCGAAAAACACTACCCGATAACGTGGAGGAGTATTTGAACTGGGATGATATACGCGTTTTGGAGCGTGCGAAAGAGCATCCGTCGCCATGGGGGCGGCGGATTCTAAACCGGGAACACTTTGTGTTAGCGTATCAAGCACCTGCCCGCCGACCTCTAAGCTCCCAAGAAACCAAACGGCTCAAGGAATTGCTTCTTGACATCGAACAGACGTTTGGATATAATCAAGTCATAGCCGACTTCGCCTCCAAGACTCCTATCAAATTTGAACATGAAGAGGAACCTACGATATGGGTTGTAACTTCCAATGACGACGAACCGAAACCCTTTCAAGACGTCGCTCGCATTGTTAGTAAAATCGACGAACCGATCCTGTATGCTAGGATCTATTGTGAGCGCGGACTAAAAAACGACGTGCACAAATTTTCCAGGCGCAAATTCAAGATGGAATGGGAGTGACAATGATGGGATTGGGTGCACTCGCAGCATATGTCACCATGCGACAAGGCCAAATTAAAGGGAAAAAAGCCTTTCAAAAGATTTTCTACTTTTTAACATCATCCGGCATTCCAACCGGCCTTACGTTTCGTATTTATCACTACGGTCCCTACTCATCTGCTTTGGATTATGAAATGGATAACATCCATATGCAAGGGGCTATCACCATGGAACAGGAACAGAATGGAAGATTTCTGGCCTGGACCATTCAACCGGGCCCGCAAGCCCAGGATATGATTGCCGAAGACCAGATCGTAAAAGAATATAAGTCCAAGATTGACGATCTGCTCAGCATTTTGCCGGATGACCCGAAAACCCTGGAATTATGGTCAACGACCCACTTTGTCATTGTGTCGAAAAAGAGATATGGCAAAAATGCGGACCCGGAATCTGTAATAAAGACAGTTCAAGAGATTAAAGGAGATAAATTCTCACTTGACGAAATCCGCAACGCCTATGACGAATTGATGGATCATCAACTGATTTGAGAATTATGACCGAGTTTTACGAGATGCAATCCCAAAACAGGTTAAAGAGTTAGATGTGCGGGCCAGAAGGTGTCCAGCCCTTATTCTCTCACACCCTTTCTAAACGGCCCAACCATGCCCCGTGCACCCTTCCATCGGAGTGGGATCTCCCGCCCACTCCCTCCACCTCCAAACCTTACGACCGCTTCGTCCAGCCCGGGCGGGTGTGAAACTTGCCGTCATCGTCCTTCTTAACCTGCGCAAACCCCTTGGCCAACTCGGCGGTACACCGGTCACAGAACCGCCCGCTGGTGATCTCGCGGCCGCATCGCTCGCAGGGATAGCGCATATTCCCCCCGCTCACCACCGTGAGGCGACCTTCCCGCAAAAACTGCAGCACCAAATCGGGATCGACCCCTGTGGCCTCGGAAACTTCGACGATCGTCGCCCCCCGGTGCTGCGACACGTACTCCCGCACTTTCTGATAAAGCTCTTCTTCCTCCCGCCGACAAGCCGGGCAAACCTGCTCGCGGCCCACCTTTTGATAAATCCGCCCACACCGCTTGCAGTTGGCAAAATCCACGCCGCGCACCCCCCCGCCGCAACCGCGCTCGGGCCTCCAACCCGGCCCACATCCTTATTGCAAAAATTTCGTCCCGCTCCCGGCAGTCTCCTGCACCGATCCCACCCCGCGCCACGTCTCACCCCGCTGCGCTCCGCCCCAACCACCGGCCGAAGCCCCGGCGGACCCCTTGCACCACCACCGCCGCCAAGGGCAGCCCTACGCCGCCCGCCATCGAGAACCCCCAGCCATCATTGATGATCTCGTACCGCATGTTAATACCGCTGGAGAACAACATCAAGCTCCCCGCCCATACCAGAATCGCCCCGGGGACGACCACAGGCCGGTGGTGGCGAAGGCCCGCCCACTGGCTGATTGCAGTGGCCAGGGTGTAATGAAGCACCGACACTTTTAGAAACATCGTCGCCAAGATGCCGATCACATAGATGGCATCCAGCCGCTCCAAAAAATCCGCCACCCTCAGGGCTCGAACCACTTCCAGGGTCGGATAATGCACGTGCTGCCGGGAGTCGCCGAGAATCGTCGTCACCACCGTCTCCGCCAGGAGCCCGGCCACACTGATGGCCACCACCGCCACCCACAGGGGCCGATAAATCCTCCCCCCCGCCACCGCCGGGCGAATTTGAACCACCGTCATGAGTTCCACACCATACAGCCAGGGCACCACCGTCGCCCGGAGCACCGGGTCGAGGCCATCCGCCAACACCGGCTGCACATGGTGAAAATCCGCATACTGCAAAGAAAAAAGAGACAGGGCCATCACAAGCACCACTCCGACCGGGGTAATGATCTCCCCCATCCGTCCCACTGCCTCAAGCCCTTGGGTTACGGCATAAACCACCGGAATAAAAAAGAGCCCGGCCATGACGTACCCCGGGGTGTCGGACAACAGCGTATCCGTGAGAAACAGCACCATTTGACGAATGGCCGTGGCCTCCGTGACATACAGCCAAACCAACGACCCCAAACCCACCGCCCGACCGAACCAGGGGCCAAAAACCGTGAAATAGCCTTCCATCATCGTCTGGCCCGGGAACATGCGCCGAAACCCCATGATGACGAGAACCACGACCGCACCCCCGATAAAGAAAAGGGGGCCCGTCAACCAGGCGTCCCGCACGACGAAGCGGCTGATGGCAAACGGGAGAAAAAGAATCCCGGTGCCCAGCACCAGCCAAATCATCAAAAAGGACAATTGCAATTCCGATAACTGCTGTTTTACCGCCTTCCACCTGCCTTGCCCATCGGCACGTCTGCGCCGCTCTAGCCGACCGGGACACATCTGGTCACATGCAGTGTGCGCGAATTCGGCCGCCAATATGAAACCGAAGAACTGTTTGATCGGCCAAATTTCCCCCCGTCCAACCCTCCCCCTTTTGCCGGGGGCCGGGCCGCAGTATACTTCGGAGGTAAAGGTGAGGGCCGGCTTCAGCGCGCCGGTTTCTTGCCTTGGTGTTTCGGCATTCTGAATCCGTCGTCGAAAGGGGGCGAAGGCCCTGGTCGAGAACCCGGCGGGCGGCACGCGGACCAAACAATGAAAGCCGCGCCCCAACAGGAAGCGGACCGTGGTCCCGGAAACTCGATCAGGTGCGGTTATGCTGGCCTCTTTGGAACCCTGGCTTCACCCGGTGCTCATCGTCCTGGCGCTTCTTGCTATCGGCTTTGCGATCTTGAATTTTGGCGCCGTCAAGCGCATCCTGATCGGGCGCCCCATGCGCACCCGGGAGCTTTACGCCAAACACACCAAACTGTTGTGGTACGTGGCTTTGCCGGTCCTGGCAGCAGACTTGTACTCATCGGTGGCTTACGGCCCGGAGGCGGGCATGACGGAGCTCGCCGGCCTCGGGGATTCGGCCAAATGGCTGATTCTCCCCATCACCGCGGCCACGGTGTCTCTGCTCGTCATCCTGATCACCTCCTACATCATGGGCATCATGGCGTATCCCGACGGAGGCGGCGCCTATGCCATCGCGAAAGATAATTTTCGCCGGCCCTGGGCATCCCTGGTGGCGGCCAGCGCCCTCCTGGTGGATTACGTGCTCACCGTCGCCGTCTCCGTATCCGCCGGGATTCAGGCCGTGTCCTCCGCCTACCCCCAGGTGATTCCTTATGAAACGACCCTCTCCATCCTGTGCATTTTGATCATCCTCCTCGTGAATTTGCGCGGGGTGGCGGAATCGGCGTCGATTTTTGCCTGGCCGACAATCCTGTTCATGATCAGCATGATGACCTTGATCTTCGCGGGATTTGTCAATGAGGCCCATCACGGGTTCCACCAGGCCGTGACGCCCCCTCTGGGCGTGCTGCCCGCCGGGCTGACCCTGCTGCTCGCCCTCAAAGCGTTCAGTTCGGCGTCTTCAGCGTTGACGGGGATCGAGACCATCTCCAACTCTGTGCCGGTTTTCCGGGAGCCCCATCAGAAAAACGCCATCAAAGCGTACATCGGTCTCGGGGTCATCACCGGGATCACCTTGCTGGGTTTTGCCTGGCACCTGTATGTCCAGGGCATCTCGGTGAACCCGAACAACACCATGCTCTCCCAGCTGGCGGGGTTGTATTTTGGCCACGGGGTGGTTTATCAGGTGATCATTTGGTCAACCTTCATCGTCCTCATCCTCGCCGCCAACTCCACCTTTACGGGTTTCCCCCAATTGGCGGCTTTGGTGGCGGCGGACGGCTTCCTCCCCCGGGCCCTGACCATCCGGGGCGACCGGCTGGGCTACTCCAACGGCATGCTGGTGCTGGCGGCCCTGGCCTCGTTGCTGATCGAAGTGTTTCACGCCGAGACCAACGCCCTCATCCCCCTGTACGCCATCGGGGTGTTCCTGTCCTTCACCGTGGCCCAGGCGGGCCTTGTGCGACGGTGGCTGCGGCTTCGCCAGGGGATTTGGCCCGTAAAATTGGCGATCAACGCGGTGGGGGCCGGGGTGACGGCTCTGGTGGCCATCATTTTCGCCGTGACCAAATTCACGGACGGGGCGTGGATTGTGATCGTGGTGCTGCCCCTCTTGGTCGCCCTGTCGGCGGCGGTGCACCGCCATTATGAGCAAATCGGCCGGGAGCTCGCCATCGACCTGGCGGAGGAACGCCCGGAAACCCATTCGGTGATCTCCATCGTGTTGGTGTCCGGGGTCCATCGGGTGGTCCTGAACACCCTGTCCTTCGCCCAAAGCATTCACACAAACGTGATCGCGGTTTATGTGGGGTTTGACGAGGAGTCCATCGAGAGGATGAAAAAAAAGTGGGAGGCGTGGGGCTCGCCGTGCAAGCTGTATACGCTGAAGAGCGAGTACCGCTCTCTTCTCCGGCCGTTGTCCCTGTTCATCCGCACTTTGGAGAGGATCGAGGGCGGGCCGGACCGGGTGCATGTGATCGTCCCCCAGTTCATCCCGAGGCGGTGGTGGCACAATGCGCTCCACAACCAGACGGCGCTCCTGATCCGATTGTGGCTGATGCGCAACCGGGATGTGGTGGTGACCACGGTGCCGTACCATTTGCACCAATAGAGAACTTGCGGGATGCGGTGCGAGGCGCCCATGCCTGCGCAAAAAATGGGCCTCCGCAAGGCCCGGGTTCATTCTTCGTCCGTTTCCAGATCCCGATAAGCGAAGACCACCAAAGCGTTGAATTCCCGGCGGTCCTTAACCAAGGAAACAGAAATGGGGTCCGCCCGCTCGGCGTCTTGGGTCAGCTGGATCTGGCTCTTGATGTGGGCCAGGGTCGGCCCCTGAAACATCTCCACAAACGTGCGGCGCGTGTTTAGGCCTGAGGCCACCGCCTCCACCTCCGAACAGTGAGGAATGCTCCTCAATCGCTCAGTGTATGCGAGCGGTCGGTCCGGGTTGCCAGTCCATTGGCAAACACGGCCCGTCCCACCGCCGCCCGCCTTTTTCATGTTGCCACAGAAATGCCGCGACGTCTATGGCTCGAAAGGCGGAATTTTGCGCAATTCGTGAAAAACCGCCGACCTCGCCTCTCTCCAGCCGTGGCCGCGCTCCTTGTTCCAGACTTTACCTGGCGATGACCAGCCCGTACACCTCCCGGGCACCCCCGGCCCGGAGCACCCGGGTGCAGGCCTGCGCCGTGGCCCCGGTGGTGAGGACGTCGTCCACCAGCACCACCGCCCGCTCCCGAATCTCCGCAGCCTCCGGGGAGAGGGCAAAGCGGCCCTCCAAGGCGGTGAGCCGCTCCCGGCGTCCCCGGGTCGCCTGGCTCCGAAGCTCGCCCCGGCGCTCCAGGGCTGGCACCGCCGCTCGGCCCACGGCCCTCCCAAGCCCCTTGGCCACCCGCTCCACATGGTTCCAACCGAGAGCCCTCCTCTTTTCCGGGTGCATAGGCACGGGCACGATCAGTGCGTCTGCCGGCGGATTCAGGTCCCGCCACGCCACCGCCAGCATCCCCGCCAAAAGCTCCAGCGGACCGCCGTCCCGTTGGAATTTCACCCGATGAATCGCCTCCCGCAGGGCTCCCCGATATGCCCCGTAGGCGCAAACCCGGCGCAGACCCAAGGGGTGTCGGAGGCAGTCTCGACACAGCCCCGGAGCCGGCGTGCTCCTGGCGCACCCCGGGCAGTGGGGCGGATGATGACGAAGGATGAGTTGCCCGGCACAGCGGTCACAGGCGGTGGCCAAACGGGGCCTGTCCAGCTCTGGAAGTCCTACAGGGACCAGGTTCCCCCGGCGGCCGCAAAAAGGACACCCAGGAGGCGGCGGCCAAAGTGGATCAAACCACGTCCGCAGGCGGCCACCGATCCCCGGGGCTTTCCGTTTCCCCCCGCTCGCCGACTCCCCACCAAACCACTGGTCCACCCTCAAACCTCCTTCCCGCGCCAAACCCCCGCCACGAGTACAACCCCATTGACGAAGCCTCCCCGCCTTGCACCGGGTTGTAAACCGTTGATGAGCCCCGGTCCATGTCGCCGGGGTGACTCAGCTTACCCTTGCGCCGGATAATGAAGCAACGCCAAGACTCCCGGGCCCACGTGGGCCCCGAGCACCGGGCCGAGCTCCCGCACCGGGACGGGCTGCTCCGCGGCCATGCCCTCCACCCTTTGACGCAGGGCTTCAGCGTCCGCCTCACGATCCGAATGGATGACGCAGATA
This sequence comes from Kyrpidia sp., assembly GCF_023512215.1. Lineage (NCBI taxonomy): Bacteria > Bacillati > Bacillota > Bacilli > Caryophanales > Alicyclobacillaceae > Kyrpidia > Kyrpidia sp. The sequence goes on from NZ_JAILZZ010000003.1 coordinate 8,167, forward strand.
TTCTGAGGCCCTTCCGCCACCGCTTCTTCCACCCGCTCCAGGATCCGCTCCACCGCCCGGCGGTGGGTCCGCACTTTCTCCGCCACGGCCAGCCGTCCTTCCTCCAGGGTGAGAATAGGTTTCACCTGAAGCATCGTTCCCATCAGCGCCTGGGCCGCCCCCAGCCGTCCGCTGCGGTGTAGATAATTCAGATCGTCTACGACAAAATACGCCCGCAACTGCCCCGCCAAGGTTTCAAGGCGCTTGGCGCACTCCTGCGGAGACCGGCCCGCCTTTGCCATCTTCAGGGCTTCCACCGCCAGCACCTCCATCCCGTAAGAGGCGAATCGGGAATCCACCACCGCGACGGGGCCGGAGACCTGGGACGCCGCCGTCCGGGCCGCCTGAGCCGTCCCGCTCAGCGCACTGGAGAGCACGATGCACACTACCCCCGTGTACTCTTCCAGTAGTCGGGAAAATACGTCAACGAACTCCCCCACCGGTGGCTGGGAGGTGGTGGGGGGAGGAGCCCCCTGTTTCAACCTGGCATAAAACTCTCTGGTCGCAAGGTCCACGCCCTCCCGATAAGCCTTGTCGCCGATAATGACCGTCAGTGGGACCACCGTGAGGCCAAGGGCCTGGACCCGATCCTCCGGGATTCCCGCCGTGGAATCCACCACCACGGCAAAAGAAGGCTTCTGCCCATGAACACCGCCCATTACCACGCGCACCATCTCCCGTCCGTCTCCACGTGTGACCCCAGCCGGGCAGATCCGGCCGGACCCGCCTCTTCGCTCAAGCCAAACACCACCCCCATTTTAACCGCCGGGGATTAAATCCTCCACTTCCCCCCGCAGGCGGGCGGCGAGAAGGGTCAAACGGCTGTGCCCGCGCACCCGGGCGATAGCCCGTTGGAGCGCCCGGCGGTCCCCCAGGAGCACCACCAATCGTTTCGCCCGGGTGACCGCCGTGTACAGCAGCGCCCGCTCCAGGACCACCGTATGGGCGGGCACGACGGGGATCACCACGGCGTCGTATTCGCTCCCTTGGCTTTTGTGCACCGAAAGGGCATAAGCGAGCTGCAGATCATCCCACTCCCCATCCCGATACAACACCCGGCGAGGGCCGGCGGGATCCGGGTATTCCACCGTCATGTCCCGTTCCTCGGGGTCGATCTCCACCACCCGGCCCACATCCCCGTTAAACACTTCTTTTTGATAATCATTGCGGACCTGCATCACCCGATCCCCCAGGCGAAAAACCTTGCCCCCCGCCTGGACTTCGGGCTTATCCGGCCCCGGAGGATTCACCTCGCCCTGAAGGCGGGGATTCAATCCCTCCACCCCGAGCGGACCCCGCCTCATGGGGGTCAGGACCTGAATCTCCCCGTCCCCGCCGATAAATGTCGGCAAACGCCGGACATATAGGGACACCACTTCCCGCGCCAACGCCTCGGGGTCCCGGCGTTCCAACCAGAACCAATCCCCTTCCGGCGACCGGAGTTCGGGCAACTGCCCTTCGAGAATCCGATATGCGTTGCGCACGATACCGCTTTCCGAAGCCTGGCGAAACACCCGGGTCAGCCGCACCACCCGGGCCAAGCCCGAGGCGATAATGTCCTCCAGCACCTGGCCGGGCCCCACCGAGGGCAACTGGTGCGCGTCCCCCACCAGGATCAGGCGGGTGCCCGGGGCCAAAGCCCGGAGAAGGGCATAGAGGAGGAGCGTATCCATCATGGAGCACTCGTCCACCACCACGGCATCCGCCTCGATGGGCCGGGATTCGTGGCGCTGGAACCGCAATCCCCGGCCTTCCACGTGCCCCGCCTCAAGGAGGCGGTGAAGGGTCTTGGCAGGCCGCTCGGTGCTCTCCTCCAAGCGCTTCGCCGCCCGGCCGGTGGGGGCGGCGAGTTCCACCTTCCGGCCCTGCTCCTCCAAGCGCCTGAGGATTTCCCGCAGGACCGTGGTCTTGCCCGTGCCAGGACCGCCGGTGATCACCACCAGAGGAGCCTCGGCCGCCGCCCGCACCGCTTCGAACTGTTCTGGAGTCAAAATAACATCCCGGCCACCCTCGGGTGAATCGAACGGAGCGGGCGAATCGGACGACGCGGTCCGGCAACCTTCCGGTCCTGGGGACGTGTCGTCCTCCTTATCGGCGGCAGGCGAGGTCTCCTTCGGCCCGAGCGGGCCCGCCTCGGTAGCCGACCAAAGGGTCATGGCCGTCAACCGTTGGGCCGCCCCCCGTTCCGCGTGGTAATAAACGGCCGGAGAATAGTAAACCCCGCCCCTCTCCCCGGTGACCACGCTCCCGTAGACCCGCCGCCGGGCGATCAGGTCGGCCATCGCCCCCTTTACCGCGTCCGGCGGAGATTCCAACAGCCGCACCGACCGCTCCACCAATCGGTCTTCCGGCAGACAGGTGTGCCCTTCCTCCGCCCCTTGCATCAACACATACAAGACCCCCGCCTGCAAGCGCCCGGGATCGTCCCGGGCAATCCCCACCTCCCGGGCAATGCGGTCCGCCGTCGCAAAGCCGATGCCCGACACCTCCTCGGCCAGCCGATACGGCGTTTGTTGCACCACCGCCAGGGCATCGTGCCCAAACGTCCGCCAAATCCGCCCGGCCAGCCCCGGCCCCACGCCTTTATCCTGCAAAAACATCATCAGGTCCCGCATCTGCCGGTGTTCCCGGTATCCATCCGCGATCTGCTCCGCCTTCCGGGCCCCGATCCCCTCCACTTCCCGAAGCCGCCCGGGCTCGTCCTCGATCACCCTCAAAATGTCTTGTCCAAAATGATCCACCAGCCGTTCGGCAGTTTTCGGCCCCACCCCGCGAATCAATCCTCCGCCGAGGAATCGAATCAACCCCTCTCGGCTGTTGGGAGCGAGACTTACCACGTGAAGACAATCCAACTGGGCCCCGAATCGGGGGTGATGTTTCCACCGCCCGGTCAACCGCAGTCGTTCTCCAGCCCGCACCTGCTGTCGGGCCACCGCCGTGACTTCCGGACCACCGTTTTCCGGCCGCAGGACAAACACCGTGAATCGGCCGTCCTCCGACGCGTAGGTCACCCGCTCCACCACACCGACCACCATTTCCAACCGTTTCTCCGACCTTTCCCTTGCCGTCGGCCGCGCTTTTCCCTGTCTTCACGTCCTGTTCGCCTCTTGGCTCAATTCTACACGGGCCGTCGGTTCTCCTTCCGCACCCCGGGGCGGGCGAAAAAAAACGGGCGGTCACCGTCGATCGGTGTTCCCGCCCTGACTCGCCCTACCTGTCCGTCGCTCCGGGTTTTGTTCAGGATCCCCGGGCACTTTCCATCCCTGTGACTCCGTTAAGCCTGAGGAGTACGACCAGCCCCCGCTCCGCCGTAGTTGGCCAGCTGCTGCTCGGCCAACGCCACCAGCTTACGGGTCATGTTCCCCCCGATCGCCCCCGTATCCCGGGTCAACATCGTCCCCCAGTAGCCGTCCTGGGGCACCTGAATTCCGAGTTCCTGGGCCACCTCGTACTTGAACTGATCAAGGGCTCGGCCGGCCTGAGGAACTACGGGGGTATTCCGCTTTTGGCCACGCGCCATCTGCTCTCCCCCCTTTCGCTGTTGGGTATTTGGTAGTCTCTTCAGAACCCGGGGGTTTATGCGCAGACGCGCAGCAAAATTCCCGGCCGACCTTCCCCCACCCTCTGCAAAATCTCAAAACATGTGCCGTTCCCGCTCCCCCGTCCCCGCCGCCTCAGCCCGGCGCGCCCCGGACTCGGGTCCAAGCCCATACAGCGCCCGGAGGGTTGGCATGACCGTCTCCAAGCCGGCTCCACTCCGCAGATCAAACCCGACCCACCGCCTGGGCGCCGGGGGCGCACCTCCGGCCCGCGACGGAAGGGGAAGACCGACGGCTGCCCCCCACCCTGCGGAGCCTCCCGTCACCCCGGGCAAGACCGCACCGACCCCCGGCGCTCTTCCGGCTGTAACCGGATAGGCTTCCAGCCACGTCTCCCGCTCCGCCAATCGCTCCACAATCGCCATGGTGTCGTCTACCGATCCATCGTCCACCACGACCACCCGCAATCCCGGAACCGCCACCGCCACCTCGGCGGCAATCCGCCTCAGCAAGCCCTCGATAAACGACTCGGCGTTCCGGACCACCAGGGTCACGTCCGTGGGCGGAAACACCGGCCGCCGATAGCTCAAAAGGCCAAATATATGCCAGACCGCGCTAATGAAACCATAAACGGAAAATATCCACAATAATACGGCCAACATGCGGCAGCACCTCCCTCGGTGCTGCCATGATATGCCGGGCCCATGGGCGGGGTGATTGCCCAGTACTCGCCGGGCCCGCCGGTCGTTCCCCTAACTCAACGTCACCCATCCCCGCCGCAGGGCAACCAGTACCGCTTGGGTGCGATCCCTGACCACCAGCTTATCGAGGATGCTCGCCACGTGATTTTTCACCGTTTTCTCACTCAAGACTAAAGCTTTTGCAATATCCCGATTGCTCCGCCCCTCAGCGAGGAGCTGAAGCACCTCGAACTCCCGTTTCGTCAAAGGCGCCACGATCCCTGGCGCCCTGTCTTCCCCGGCCTCTTCCGATTCCAATTCTACCATCCAATCCCACCCGGCTTCCCCCCTCGAAGCGTCCCGCCTTTCCCCGGCAGGCGCGTGAACCGCCAGGGCGGGAGTGGGAGCCGCCACCGCCGCCGGAACCTGGGCCCCGCCCCAGCCGACGGCTTCCCCGCATGCCGCATCCTCCCTGCCCTCGACCAGGACGTTTCGGAGCACCTCCAGGACGACCCGGGCCACCGCCGGGTGGAGATAAGCCCCGACCCTGGCCAGACCCCGGATGCCATCCACCAAGCCCGAGGCCCCCACATCCTTCAGGAGCACCCCATCAGCCCCCGCGGCCAAAACCTCCACCACTCGGCCATTCGCCTCATGGGCCAGCACCATGACCCGGGTCTCCGGGCGGATCGATTTGATCATGCTGACTGCCTCAGCGGCCTTGTCCCCCGCCGTCGCCAGGTCGAGCACCACCACGTCGATCGGGGTATTCTCCAGGACATTTTGGATCTCTTGAATATTGCGGACCTCTCCCACCGGCATCATTTCTTTTTCCATCTCCAGGATGGAACGCAGACCCCGGCGGTACCGAAGGTGATGGTCCACCAGTAGAATCCGTATCTCTGCCATAAACCATTCCCCATTGCACCTGACATCTCACAGCCCGTTACCGGGAGGTACCGAACTGCTGATTCCACCGATCCGTTTCCCGACTTGTATGTATGTGGTTCCATTATACCTTGCCCTGCCATCACTTGGACAGGACAAATTTCGACAGAATTCGCGCAGGGCAAGGCCTCCGGCCTTCTCTGCATACCTCCGCCCCGGCCTGTGCTTTCGCCGGCCTCTTCCGAACCGATGCGGGCGGAAATAAAAAAGGGACGCCGTTTCCAGGCGTCCGATTGCAATGGGGTAAGGGTGATACTACAGTATACGTCGACCCTGTCCTCGGTATGAGGGTACTCTGGCCTTGTCCGAGTCATCCGCCGATCAACTTCAGTCCCGCCGCCTCCCGAAGGATCTCGGCTTTGTCAGTCCGCTCCCAGGGCAGGTCCAAATCCGGCCGTCCAAAATGCCCATAAACCGCCGTCTGTCGGTAGATGGGACGCCTGAGGTTCAATTCCCGGATGATCCCCGCGGGCCGCAGGTCAAAATACTCCCGAACCAACTGCTCGATGCGCTCTTCGCTGATCCGCCCCGTGCCAAACGTATCCACCATGATGGACACCGGCCGGGCCACTCCAATCGCATAGGCCACCTGAACCTCGCATTTGTCCGCCAGCCCTGCCGCCACGATATTTTTCGCCACATACCGGGCCGCGTAAGCCCCGGAGCGATCGACTTTGGTGGGGTCTTTCCCCGAAAAAGCCCCGCCGCCGTGCCGGGCATACCCGCCGTAGGTATCGACGATGATCTTTCTCCCGGTTAACCCGGCGTCCCCCTGGGGGCCGCCAATGACGAACCGCCCGGTGGGATTGATGAAAAACTTTGTGCGGACATCGATCATGTGTCGGGGCACCACCGGATCGATGACGTACTCTTTAATGTCTTTTTCGATGGTGTCCAGGCTGACCTTCGGATGATGCTGGGTGGAGATCACGATGGTGTCCACCCGCACGGGCCGCCCGTCCTCGTACTCGATCGTCACCTGGGTTTTGCCGTCCGGGCGAAGATACGACAAAAGCTTTTCCCGGCGCACCTCGGCCAGGCGCTTTGCCAGCCGATGGGCCAGGGAGATGGGGAGCGGCATCAGTTCCTCAGTTTCGTTCACGGCAAATCCGAACATGAGGCCCTGATCCCCGGCCCCGATGGCCTCGATTTCCTCATCGGACATCTCGCCGGTCCGGGCTTCCAGCGCCCGATTCACCCCCTGGGCGATGTCCGGGGACTGCTCGTCGATGGAGGTGATCACCGCGCAGGTGTCCGCGTCAAAACCAAACTTTGCCCGGGTATATCCAATCTCGCGAATGGTTTCGCGGACGATTTTCGGAATATCGACATAACACTCCGTCGTGATCTCTCCGGCGACCAGCACCAGTCCCGTGGTCACGGACGTTTCGCACGCTACCCGCGCCATCGGATCTTTCGCATAAATCGCATCCAATACCGCATCGGAGATCTGGTCGCACATCTTATCCGGATGGCCTTCCGTCACGGATTCCGACGTGAACAGGTACCGCCTCGGCACGTGCCACTCCTCCATTCCTGGGCGCAAATCCGCATCAAACCCGCTGATAAAACGTAATAATTATAGTATGCGTTCCACCTGGCGTCAACGGGAAAAATCAGCGCCACCCGCGGCACCCATCCGCCTCGGGAGCAACCGAAACGCTGGCGATCACTTTGGGCCCGGCCCACCCCTCCTCCGCATCGTCAGGGCCGCCCCCAGAGCGAGCAGGGCAAAGTGCGGCAACACCAGCTGCCTGCGAATCCGGGACGGCTGACGGATCAGCCGGTACAGCCACTCCAGGTGAAACCGCTGCCAGGCCACAGGAGCCCGCTTGACAGCGCCGCTCCAGACGTCGATGGTGCCACCGATCCCCATCGCCACCCCCACCGGAAGATCCCTGTGCCGAGCGATCCACAGGTCCTGGCGGGGTGCCCCCATCCCGACGAAAAGCAGATGAGGCCGAACTTCGGCGATTTCCTGAAGGATTTCCTTTTCCCCTTGCTGATCAAAATATCCGTGATGTCCATGCCAATCCACCTCGGGGTAATGGCGCCTCAATTCTGCCAAAGCACCGCCCAGGGAAGCGGAAGATGCCCCGAGCAGGTACACCCTCCACTTCCGCTGTCCGGCGAAACCGAGGAGCCGATCGGCCAAATCCGCCCCGGTGACCCGCTCGGGGACTGGAGTCCCCAGCCATTTTGACGCCAAAACCACCCCGATCCCGTCTGCCGTGACCAAATCCGCCCGACGCACCACCTGTGCCACCCCGGGATTCCTCCGGGCCAGCATCACCACCTCGGGGTTGGCGGTCACCACCTGCTTTAAAGGGCCGGCCCCGTTCCATCCATCCACCCACTCGGCGATCCGCTTGGCCGCCTCTTCCAAGGTCACCGGATCAAAGCCCGTTCCCATCACTTCCACCCGCTGCTCCATGACCCCATGGCGACCCCTTTCCCGTTCAACTTCCCGCCTCCCGGGCCTCGGACCGGGCCAGGGACCGGCGCAAAAGATCGACTTCCCGGCGATCCGGGGTGAGATACCACACCCCATCCCGGTTATCCACATAGGAGACGCCGGTCAGCGCCCGGGTGCGAACTGTCACCTGGTCAAAAGGGTACAGGGCAACGGCCAGATTGACAAGGGCCCTGGTGCCAAGATCCGTTTTGATGTGGTCCCTCCAGGTCATGGCCTCCGCCGCCAGGGCGGGCCACAGTCCAGGGTTTGAACTGCGAAGGAAAAGGGCGTGCACCAACTGCAACTGCCGCCGGACCCGGGCCGCGTCCGCCTCGGGATCTCCACGAAACCTCGCGTAATCCAGAGCCCCTTGGCCGTCCAGCCACTGCCGGCCGGGGACGAGATGGATGTGGGTTCCGTCTTCGGGGTCATCGTAATCCATCGCTTTTTCGATATCCACCGGCACCCCGCCAATGCGGTTTACAAGCCGCCGGAACCCTTCAAAATCCACCGTCACCCAGTGGTCGATGGGAACGCCCAACCAGGTTTCCAGAGAGGATTTTAGAAGAGGAATCCCGCCATAAGCGGCGGCGTGGTTAATTTTCGTAAAGCCCACCCCTGGAATCGCCACCCGGGTGTCCCGGGGAATCGAGTACAAAAGAACTTCCCGCCGGGCAGGCCGAACTCCCGCGAGGATGATGGTGTCCGACCGGCCGATCTCTTTCCCCCGCCGATCGACGCCAACGAGAAGCACGTTCATGTTTGGCAGGACGGCTCCGGGGCTTGGCCCAGTGGAAAACGGCCCAGTCCCGGGGGGAGAGGTCCGGGAGTCGGGAGCGAGGGGATCCGGGTTCCTGGAAGAGCTTGGGGTTTGCTCCGACATCGGGGGCTGGGACCCGGAGGCGATCCCGTTCCCCTCGGCGCCGTCCCCGGGCCCCACCCGCCCGATCCACGGAAGGGCCCAAGGGTGTGCCCCTGTATGTCCCGGGACATTGAGGAGACGACCCGGGTGGTTGATGAGACCTGACCCAAGTCCTGCCGGAAGCAGGACGACGCCGATCAACACCCCAAAAAAGACAACAAGCATGCGTCTCCCTTTTCCCACCGGCCCACCTCCCCCCTGGATCGTCCTAGGGCTAGTATGCGCCGAAGCGGGCAAAAGGGGTCTCTGCAGTCATGGGACGGGCACGCAAACTACGCCAACCCTATCCGCTATAATGGAAGAAAAGCAAACCGAGCTGGCAGCTGCTGATGTTCAGCGGATAGCACGGAGAGGGAGAGGGGACCCATGCACCGGAGACGCAGTTCAGGGGCCAAGCACCATCAGGATGGTAAAGCGGGCAAAAAGGTGACCGGGGGGAGGGAGGTGCACTCTCCAAGAGGGACGGCTCAGATACGGAGGCGGTTGGTCCTGTGGGGATTCTCGTTGGCCGTCACCCTGACGGGTTGCACCATGTCTGCGGCAGGACCCGCGCCTTCCGACCACCCTTCCCAGGTCTTGCCGACCCCGGGGCCGCCCCACCTCCCTGTTTCCCAAATTACCCGGGGCGGACAAGCGGAGAGTCAAGCGGCAGGCACGTGGCCAGATACCGGCTCGTTGAGAGGGGAGGCGGCTACTCCCGATCCCCTAGGTGGGTTAACGGATGCTGTATTGAGCCGGGTGAAAGATTCCGGGGTCCTGGTTCCCATCCTGATGTATCATTCGATCTCCCACAACCCGGGGAACCGCCTCTGCGTCGATCCGGCCACTTTCGCGCAACAGATGGAATGGCTCACCCAAAATGGATACACAGCGGTAACCTTGGCCGATCTCCTCAAAGCGTGGACCGGTCGAGAGGTTTTGCCCGCTAAGCCCGTGGTGATCACCTTTGACGACGGGTACAAAGATGTCATGACCGCCGCTTACCCGGTCTTAAAAAAGCTTGGCCTCCGGGCCACAGTTTTTGTGATCACCGGTTCCGTGGGGAAACCGAATTACGTCTCCTGGGAAGATCTTGAGTCCGGGGAGCGGGAGGGAATCTTTGACGTGGAGTCCCATACCGTTCATCACCTGAATCTGGCTTCCTTGCCAAAGCCTTTGGCAATTCAGGAATTGCGGACATCCAAGGTGGCAATTGAAGAACGTTTACATAAACCTGTGTATGCATTATGTTACCCGGCCGGGAGCTACGACCCGGCGGTGGAGAAGGATGCGGAGGAAACGGGGTACTTGGTCGCTGTAACCACCCGTCCAGGCCCCGCCTCTCTGTCCCAGGGCCGTTATGCACTTCACCGCCTGAGAATCTCTGGGGGAGAGAGGTTGACGAATTTCGCAGCGGCGCTTCGGTCCCTGGACATAAAAACCGCCACCGGGCCAGGGGTGGCCGGGCGGGTGACCCAACCATAACGCCGGGCGGCGCCAGGCTGAGCGCCGAGTGCCGCCCCGTTCGATCGGCCCGTTAGGTGGATCCTTTGGATGGCAGGCCGGACTGGATGTCTTGAAGCTGAACACCGAGGATCGTATCGGTTTGACTGAAGGAGGGGACATCGCCGATCGTCCGGCTCCAGGCGTTTTGGTAAAAATATCTGCCAAAAGCGTAGGAAACCGCAAACCCGCCCTCCTGTCCCACGCCGCCAGGGCCGGTGCCGTCGGGCTGCACCCCGATGAACATGGTGTTCGGGTCAGCCCCGGCCACGGTGTAAAAGATTTGGCTATTCCCCAGGCCGCTAATGGTGCCATCCGATGTCACAGTCACCTGGTAGCTCCCCGGAGTCACCCGGGATTTATCCCAGACATCCGTTCCCTTTGGCAACACCCCCAGGCTTCCGGAGAAGCCGGGGAGAACGTTCAAGACCACCGTGACGCCGGGGTCGGGCTGGCTGGCCTCCTGGTCCAGGCGGCGATCCATCTCGTCGCTGAACGCGCTTTCCGTCTGCCCGAAAACCCGGGAAAAAGCCACCTGTTCGGGAGTGCCGTTTTTCACTGCCGTCAAATACTCCCGCACCCGATCCCAGTGGCCCTGGGCCAGGTGTTCCAATGCCACGTACCCCTGCCATTCGGGATTGTAGGCCGGGGTGTGCAAGATCAAGTCTTCGGTAATCCCCGTCAGCGGCCCCAGGAGGCCCTTCTGCCGCCCGTCGATGATCGCCGCTTCGATGCGCTTTTTCCACCCGTCAAGCACTACCGGTGCCTGGAACTTCCCTTGGGCGGCGAGACCCTCGTGCCAGGCCAGCCCTTCGTTGAACCACACGGGGATCCGATTCCCCAGGCCATTTTGATCCAGGTAGACGTGAGTCAGTTCATGGGCGAGCACATTGGCGATCTGGGCGTCGTCCGCCACGACATAGAGAGGCAGGTAAATTTCGTTGCCAAAAGCTGCCCCGCTGGTGATATCCGAAAAGGTCTCCACCTGATCGGGACTCATCCCGGCGGCGGCCAGGGCTTTGCTAAACCCGTCCTTCGTGATCACCAAATGGATGTGCACCGGTTGAGTGAAGTCCCCGGGGAGATCCTGGCGCAGCCGATCATAAATGCCCGCATCCTGGATCAAGGCCCGGATCTTGTTCACTTGACCGATCGTCACTCCGGGCTCGGCGCTTTGTACATCGATCAAGTTCGCCACGACGTCCGGATTCGGACTGTCGGCACCCGGTCCGCCCCCGGCTGTGGGAACCCCGCTTTGGCCAGGAGTGGGGGGTTGGCCCGAAGTGCCACTCTGGCCGGGACTGCTGCTTTGGCCGGGGTTGCCGTTTTGACCAGGACCGCCGCTTTGACCAGAGGTGCCACTTTGGCCAGGGCTGCCCGTCTGGCCTTCCTGTCCGGGGGAGCCCCCCTGGCCGGAGGTTCCAGTCTGACCGGAGGTGCCCGTCTGGCCGGAAGTCCCGGTCTGTCCGGCGTTGCCCGTCTGCGGGGAGCCACCTGTTCCCGAAGATGGCGGGGTCACAATGAACACCGCCTGTTGAACCCCGTCCCAGTTCACCTGTTCTCCCAACGCCTCGGCCACCGCCCGCAGGGGTACCATCGTCCGGTCCCTCACCAGCTCCGCGGGGACGTCGAGGCGAACTTCCGAGCCATCTTTGTACAACACATTGCGGCCGATCGGAATCTCAATATGCACCGGGCCGCGATCAACGGTCGCGGTCTTCTGCCTTTCATTCCACGAGACGGAAGCGCCGAGACTTTCCGCCACCGCTCGCACCGGAACCATAACCCGGTCGCGGACTATGTATGGGGGAACGTCGTTCGTCAACCGTTTGCCGTCCACGTACAACGCCGGATGATCGGCGGCCGCCTGGGACACGCCCGGACTTATCAGACATGACCCCAGAACGAGCAACGGCGCAACCGCCCACCCGGGTCGGCGCACCTTCCCGGTGAGGCCATTGCGGCGCCCGGTCCACCGCGAGCTGATTTGCACGAAGGACCCTCCTCCTCTCCCTTTTTCATCCTAACGGATTTCTTCCAACCGCACAACTGCCGACGGAAAACAATGGATGAGGCGGTGCAGGGAACCGTCTGGAGGCGGACGAATTTTGTGAAACAGACATCTGGCGATCAATAGGCCGCAAGATAGGAGGGACAAGTAGGTGAAAATTCGTTCAAAGCTCGCAGTGGGATTCTCGGTCTTATTGGTGCTTATGGTGGTTCAGGCGGTGATGGCGTATATCCAGCTCAATCTGATGCGAAACAATCACCAGTTTGTGGTAAACAATTCGATTCCCGTGATTCAGGCGACAAACAACCTTATGGTCGACCTGCTCAACGAAGAAACAGGAACCCGGGGATTCCTCCTCACCGGAGATCAGTATTTCCTGCAGCCGTATCTCAGTGGCCGCGATCAACTCAAAAAAGACCTCGAGTATCTCCAGTCGCACAGCGATGCGTACCCCAAACTGAAAGAACTGTTGAATGCCGAAGCCGTCCCGAAGATCAACCGGGTTCAGGATTATTTTCAACAAGAGATCGACCTGGCCAAAGCGGGGAAGATGGACGAGGCCCGGGCCAACTTCGCCGGCGGGAAAGTGTACATGGATGATTTTCGCGCCACCTACGCCGATATTGCGAATGAGATTCAAAATGTGCTGAACAGTGCAGCCGCTAAAGTGGAAAAAGCGTACCTGCAGGAACGGTTGGTTCTCGGCGTGCTCTCCGCGGCCTCCATTGTCATCGCCATTGCCTTTGCGGTGGGCACTGCAGCGAACATCGTGGTGCCCATTCAACGGGTCAGCACCCGGATGAAGGAAATGGCGCTGCAGGGCGGGGATCTCACCCAGCGCATCGAGGTCAAGGGCAAGGACGAGGTGGCCGACTTGGCCCGTTCTTTCAACCAGATGCTGGACAGTATCCAGGACATCCTGCGCCAGGTTCTGGCCAGCACCGAGCAGGTGGCGGCGACCTCGGAACAATTGACCGCGGGAGCCGAACAGGTGGGCCAAGGGGCGACGGAGATTTCGAACTCCATCCAGGCCATCGCCGAGGGGGCGGACGTACAGCTTCAGGCGATCCGCCAAGCGTCCGAAACCATGCGCCAGATGACGGCAGGCGTACAACAGGCGGCGGAATCAGCGCAGAATGTGACGGTGCTGGCGGCGGGCTCCGCCGAAGCGGCCGAAGGCGGCAGGGCCATGGTGAAACAGATCACCGAGCAGATGGAACACATCGAGGAAGCGGTGAGCCGGACGGCCCAGGCGGTCCACGACCTGGACGAGCATTCGGCGAAGATCGGTTCCATCGTGGGGGTCATTCAGAGTTTGGCGGAACAGACGAACCTGCTGGCCCTGAACGCGGCGATCGAGGCAGCCCGGGCAGGAGATCAGGGTCGGGGCTTTGCCGTGGTGGCCGGGGAGATTCGCAAGCTGGCCGAGCAGTCATCGTCGGCAGCGGGAGAGATCAAAGCCCTCATTGACACGATCCAGGCCCACCAGGCCGAGGCGGTGGCCGCCATGGAGCGGGGGACGGACAGCGTGGCCACGGGCACTCGCACCGTGGAGCAGGCCGGGGAGACCTTCACGAGCATTCTTGAGAATGTACAAGGGGTCACGAACCGCATCCAGGACATGTCGGCCATTGTGGAGGAGCTCTCCGCCGGTACCGATCAGATCCTGCACGGTTCGTCCGAGATCGTCACCACCGCCCAGAAAACCGCGGGAGAAGTTCAGACCGTATCGGCGGCGGTCGAGGAACAGACGGCCTCCATCGAGGAAATCACCGCCTCCGCCAAGGCCCTGGCCGGCATGGCGGAGGAGTTGTTGCAGGTGGTCCGCCGGTTTAAGGTGTGACCAAGTGGGTCCGAAGGGCCTGCAAGAAAGGCTGTCCCCGGCGGCTTGACCGCCCGAGGACAGCCTTTTTGATTCCGTCACCCTGCGCTCTCAGGGGGATTACAGCTTTTTCAGTTGCTTCATCACGTTATAAGCGATGGCCGCCGCTTCCGCCCGGGTGAGCTGGCTGTTCGGGTTAAAATACATCACCGGTTTGCTCCCTCGGCCCGTGGTCACCGACCCCGGGGCTGGGGACCCCTCCATAATCTTTTTCTGGCTCACGGCGAGCACCGCCGGCGCCGCGTAGAGGTCCACCGAATTAGCATCGCCGTACAACCGGGACAGGGCAGCTTTCGCCGACACGCCATCGGTCATCTTGAGGTTCATCGCCGCCGCGATCATCGTCGCCGCCTCCTGACGGCTCAGCGGATCACCAGGCCGGAAAATGTTCGGCCCCGCGCCGTGAACAATGCCTTTTCGCGCGGCGGTCTCGATGTACCGGTAGTCATACAGGCCCCCCGTGGCCTGGCCCACGTCAATAAACAGGCGGTGATTGGGATCGTAATCCAGCGGGAGCCCCAGCATCTTGACCACCATGGTTGTGAACTCGCCCCGGGTGATCGGCACGTCAGGATTAAAGGCGTCCACCAAAGCGGGGTCGTTGGTCATGATTCCTTTTGAATACATGGTTTCGAGGTAATCCTTGGCCCAGGGATGGGACGCCACGTCCTGATAGGAGTAAACCTCCTTGGCCACCACGTAGTACCCAAAATGCCGGAAGGGCACGGAAATGGTGTGGCTGGAGAGGTTCACGACCCCTCCGATGTTCCGCCAGGGATTGGACGAGATGCCGTTTTGCACCGCGCTCATGTCCAGATAAAAGACTGTGAGCCGCCCGGCCTCCTGATTGCGGATGAGCGGGTCATAGGCCAGGGTCAACGTTCCTTCTTTCGTGGGCTGCATCCAATCGTTCGCTCCGCCGTTGGGTCCCCCCCGCTGGACAAACCCGTTGCCTGCGTTAAAGGGATCGATCCCGCCGGCGGGCACAAAGGGTGGCAATCCCAAGTCTTCTGTGTTGAAGTTTTTGGGGCCAGCGTCGATCCAGTACACCGGACTCGCCACCGCCCAGCCCCCGGCGGGCAGTTGATCCGGGACTTTCGCGAAGGGATTCCCGTTTGACGAAGCGTTCGGACCGCTAATGGAGCCGGTTTGGGGGTCGGCGATGCCAAACAGGAGATACCGGTCGTTGGTCGCCCCGTCCCCGGGCATGATCTCGCTCCCTTCGGCCACCGCATTGGCCAGCATCGTGTTTCTGGGGAATTTCAAAGACACCTGTTTGTCAAATACGCTGATGGAGGTAGATTTGCCAAAATAGGCTTTCGCCTGGCCGTAGGTGAGGGCCTGGTCCAGATTATTGACCAACAAGGTGCCCTTCTCGTTCGCCGAACCCGACTGAACGGTGAAAGCAATTTTGTTCAATCCGGTCTTGAGATTCTGCAGCTCCACCCCGTAATACCACTGGCTTCCGTCCGCACCGGGCGGATTCTTCCACTGTACCGCCTGCTGGCGATTGATCGTTACCGCGTCCGCCGGCGACGGGGTGGCAATGATCACATCCAGGAAGTTCTGATTGACTTGAACCGGTTGGGTAAGATCCACGGGATCGCTCAAGGGCTTGTTCGGGGTGGACCCGGGCCCGTTAAAGAGATAAACCTGGTAGGGTTTAAGTTGGTTAGCCACAAGTAAAGTCTGCGTCACCTGCTGACCAATGGCGCGCCCATCCGCTGAGATGGAGTACGCCGTGACTTTAAAGCTGGTGGTCTGATTGGCGGGCATGGCAACCCCCAGCCAGTTCCCATTGCCCGAATCCCGGCTCGAAATCCGCAGGCTCATCGTGCCGGTATTGTCCACGGAAATCTCGCGAACGACATCCCCTTGGTAATACCAAGTGAGCCCATTCAACGAAGATGACGTGTAACCGGTCTGGTTCGGGTTATTGGTGGACAGCGTGGTCAGCAACTGTCCATTTTTATACAGATCGATGCGGTTGACCTGGTTGGGGCCGGTCCCCACAGGGCCGACCTTCAGTTCCAGATCCACCCGCTGGGAGGACGTGCTATAAGTATTCGTGGTGGCATCATAAGGAAGAACGGTCCCGTCGGCCGGGGATACCGCCTGAAAACCGGTGATCGCCAAATTCGACGGGCTTGCCTTGTAAATGGTCAAGGTGGAACTCACCCGAACGTGACTGGTCGGGTCCTCCGCGCTGAACGTGAAGGTATTGGCTCCCTCGCTCAGTTGAACATTGCCCACCTGATACGTGTTTCCGGACTGGGAGAGCGCCAGGTTCAGCCCGTTCACGGAGCCGGACACCTGGGGCATCTGGCTGAAGTTGATCGGTGTCACCGTTACCGAGACGGGATCGCCTTTTTGGACCACCGCGCCGTCCGAGAGGGTCTGGCCGGCCTGCTTTACTTCCACCTGGAGCATGGGCGAGAGCTGCACCACCGTGTGCAGGACAAAATCCTGGGGGACACCGGGCATGGAGATGACCAGGTTATAGTCCCCGGAGGGCAGAACGCCGGAGCCGAATTCGATCACCGCGGTGTTCGGCTGTCCGGAGAGCGTCCCGATTGTGGCGGACACGTTGTTCGCAATCACGTTGCCTTGGGCATCCTTGGCTTGGATCTTTATTTGGCTAAAATCGGGGGTCCCGGTGAAGTTGTTCAAAGACAGCGCCAGGTCGACAGGCGCCTGAGAGACGGTCCAAGGATCGGCGACAGGCATCGACTGGGCGGCCTGAACGGTGCTACCCGCCCAAGTCACTCCAAACAGTTGCGCCGGATTACCCCAGTAGGGTTGAGTGGTGTCCACGTAGGTGAACGCATAGTCGCCGACCGCACTCTGGTTAGTCGTCCCGTTTACCGTCACCCGCACCTGGAGAGTGTGATCCGGCGCTGACCCCGGGAGGGTCGAAAGGGGTAGACTCCAGCCCCACACCTGAAGGGGGCTAGAAGCGCCCCACTGGGTCATCTCTTTGATCGTGCCGGACGCCGAGATAGAAGTGACGGGTTGGTATGGGCCGTTATCCACCGAGACTTCCACCGTGGGTGGAGTGGTCGCGGAGCCGGGTGCCGCCAATTGGCCCTTGACCGTGAGAGGCTGGGAGCCCGTCACCCGCGCTTTCTGCCCTGCCCACAGGGAGGTAACCTGGCCGTCGTTACTGGTCAGCGTCACACCGAAGGGGGCCGACTTCGTGGCGGGGTCGAGGAGGACCACCGACTTTTGCACGGCAACCGACCGCTGGGCGTTAGCCGCGACGATGGTGACCGGGGTTTCCCCGGGACTCAGTTTTAGGGTGGTCGTCCAGGTTTGTTTCGTCCCCACCGGCGACCCGAATACACTGGTTCCGTTCACAGTGCTCCGGGTGGCATTTTCCGTGTCGTACTGAAGACTGACCGGGCTGGATTCAACGGCGACGGTGGAATCCGAATCGATGTTCGTCCCCAGCACTTGAATATTGCTGAGGCGGGGATTGTTGAGAAAGTTGACGTAATACGTTTGTGATTGCACCTGAAGATTTCCCGAGGTGCCGAGAAAGGAAATCAGGTTGAGCCCCGGGTTCAGCACGACGCCTGGAAAGGTCGCCTGATTCCCTTGAATCTGGGGATTCTCATAGGTGTTGATCGCCTGGGAACCGTCGGGTTGCACCAGACATTTGATATCCACCACGTTGTTGAAGGTCACGGTCACATCCATGACCTTCGAATTCGTCGACAGGGCCGCATCGCTACTGGTGGGCAGATTCGCCGTCAGCGACCAGGTGTCGGCCAGGGCCCCCACCGGCGCCGCGGTGAGAGCCATCAGCCAGACCAGCAGCCATGCGACCCAGCGCACATTCCGCTTTTTCATGGCCTCCCCCTCCCTCAAAATATGTCATACTAAGCTTCAGCAGGGGAAGATCCCATCCCTGCCCGAGTGAGGAGGATCGCTCAGTGGCCGATCAGCTGTCCCAAGATTTACCCCGGGAACCGGGGACCACCAATCGCATATGGCTATGGATCTGGCTCGGTGCCTTGGTGCTCGGAGTCTCTGTGGCCCTTTGGTTTTATCGGGATGAGCTTTGGCATATCCTGGACGTGATCCGGCACGCCTCGCCCGCCGGGACCCTTTTGGCGGTGGCGTGCGAGACGGGGTTCCTCCTAACTTACTGGGATCTGGTGGGCCGGCTGTACCGGGCGGCGGGCACCCCGGTGCCGCGAGGGGCATTGTTTCGCCTGCTCCTTGTCTCCGGTGTCGTCGACCGGTTGCTTCCAACCGCCGGCACCAGCACCATCGCCGTCCTGGCGGTGGCCGGGGCCCGATGGGGGGTCACTTGGGCAAGTACATTGTGGATGATGGGCTTGTTTACTTCCCTGGGGCTGGTGGCGACTTTGTTGATTGTGGCCCTGTCGGTGGTCCTTTTGTCCACCTTTGACATTCCTTTGCCGCCCTCTATTCATCAGGCGTTGCTCGTCGGCCGGTGGGCGGCGATCGGCGGCGTGGTGCTTGGGGCGGGGTTCCTATGGACACCGGTTCGCCGCCGGGCGGTCCGGCGAATCGTGCATTGGATCGGCGGGTTGATCGATTGGTGGAAAGCTCACGAACCCGCCTGGTGGAAGCGATGGCGGGCCCGGCGCAGGCGCCGGACAAGCACGGGTTCCCCAAATGCCGGGGCCGCGGAACTTTTTGGCGGGATCTCTCCGACCCAAGCCACCCCGGCCCCGGCCTCCCCCGGGGTACCCCGTCGGCGGCGCAGAATCTGGGACCCGGAGGAGCGGTTTCGCGCCTTTGAGGCCACTTGGGAGCGAATCCGAAAAGAACCCGGATTGTGGGGCGTTGCGCTGGCCGAGAATCTTCTGCTCTACGTGCTGCGCATCGGCACCTTGGCTTCCTTCATGTCGGCTTTGCACATTTCGTTGCCCTGGCACCACTTGATCGCCGGATATGGCCTTGTGGTCCTTCTGGTCAACTTGTCGGCCCTGCCCTTTTCCCTGGGAATCTTCGAAGTGTCCATGGCCGCCCTGTACCACTGGTTGGGCGTCCCCTGGACCCAGTCCTGGGCGTTGACCTTGGCGTATCGGGGGATCACCTTCTGGTTGCCGATTCCCCTGGGACTGCTGGCCATGGTGAGGTGGCCCGGTCAGCCGCCGTCCCCGGGTGCCGGGTCTTATCGAAACGCCGGGGAGCCATCGGAGTAGTGAGCCTCAGAGCGAAGTGGGCGGTGAAAGCAAAATGAAAATGGTGGGTTTGGCGTTGTCCGGAGGAGCCGCGGCGTCGGCGGCCCACGTCGGGGTCATACGGGCTTTCGAAGAAGCCGGGTATGTCATCACCCATATGTCGGGTACCTCGGGAGGCGCCCTGGTCGCCGGGCTGTGGGCCGCCGGGTACGAGAGCCGGGAGTTGCGGGGCCTCCTCGATCGCTTGGAGCGGCGGCATTTTGATGTGGACTGGAGAAGACTCGCCCGGCGGCGGCTCCTCCGCCAACGAGGGGAATGGCTGGGGTTTTTTCGTGCATCCCGTTTGGAACGATGGCTTGCCTCTCTCACGGATTTTCGTATAATGCGGGATCTTCCCCGCCCCGTCGCGCTCTCCGCCGTGGATCTCAGCCGGGGACGGGAAGTGATCTTCGCGTCCCGCCCCCTTGGTGACGTGCTGCCCCCTCGAACTGACGGGTCATCGGAGGACGCACCGGGTCATGGGAAGGACGGGACCCCCTTGGAACCGGCAACGGAAAGGCAGATCAAGGACGCCGATGGGGCTGAATCGGCCTTTCGTGGACCAAGGGGCCTGCACTGGGAGGTTATTCAAGAGATTCCGGCTTCTCTCGCCCTCTTGGCCAGTTCAGCCGTCCCGGTGATTTTTCAACCGGTGGTATGGAAAGATCGGGTTTTCGTGGATGGGGGACTGCTCGACAATTGCCCGGTGGCTCCCCTTCGGGCGCTCGGGGCCCCGACCGCGGTGGCGGTGGATCTCGTCAGCCCTTGGGGTTGGCGGCCTCAGCGGCGGTTCGACGGCCCGATCTCCATCCTGTTTCGCTCCGTGAACGTGATTTTGGCCCATCAGAGCCGTACGGCTCACCTCGCCGCCGATTGGGTCATCCATCCCGAAATCCCCCCCATCGCCGTGAACGACTTCCGTCGCCTGGGCGAAATCGCCGATGCGGCTTATGAATGGACTTGTCGAACTTTGGAGAAACAGCGAGAAGGATAACGGATATTCTTCCCCCAAGGCGCATATAATGATACATTGAGTGTGGAGATAGGTCTGTGTCAGTGAGGTGACGAATATGCCGGGAAATTGGGACGAAGATGAGTGGGGATTTCGCCTCTGTCAGGTATTGGAGATTCGCTACCCCATCCTGGAAGGGGGGTTGGCCCACGTCGGAAATGGCCGGTTGGCGGCAGCGATATCTGAAGCCGGAGGTTTCGGCCAGGTGGGATCGGCGGGACGCAGCCCGGAACAGTTTGCCGAAGAGATTACATTGGCCGCGTCCTTGACCACAAAACCCTTTGGTGTGAACATTCCCATCAGCGAACGAAAAGATAATCGCCCTTATTTTGACGTTATCGATCAACATCGCCGCGCCATCGCTGCGGTGAGCTTATCGGCGGGCAATCCCCGGCCTCTCATTCCGCAATTTAAAGAAATGGGACTTCGGGTGATCGTGCTCACCTCCACCGTCTCCCAGGCCCTGAAGGCGGCCGAGGGGGGAGCCGACGTCGTGGTGTGCGAAGGGTTTGAAGCGGGCGGCCACAACGGCCCGGCGGAAATCACGACGATGGCGCTCGTTCCCCAGGTGGTGCGGGCCCTCCGGGAGAGGGGCCGGGATGTGCCGGTGGCAGCAGCGGGGGGGATTGCGTCGGGGGAACAGATGGCGGCGGCTCTCATGCTCGGCGCCGACGGGGTCCAGATCGGCACGCTGTTTGTCGCCACGGAGGAATGTGAAGCCCACCCGGCCTATAAGCGCACCCTGGTGGAGGCCGGCGATGAAGCGACCGTGGTCATCGAACGGAGTCAGGGGCGGGTGACCCGGGTGTTGCGGAGTCCTTTCACAGAGAGAATTCTCGATCTGGAGAAACAGCGACCGTCTATGGAAGAGTTGTTGCCCTTTATCGTGGGGAGGAACAACCGGATTGCGGCCATTGAAGGGCATATGGATGAAGGGTATGTCAACGCCGGCCAGGGAGTGGGACTGATTCACTCGGTCCGGTCCGCCGGGGACGTGGTCCGGGACCTGGCAGCAGAGGCTGCCCGGGTGTTGCGCCGGGGTCCCACATGGGCCGAATGGCTGGAAGGGGTCGACGGGGTTCGTCCAGTATGAAGGCATACGACGTATTCTGGAGGGGATTGTGGTGGAACGCAATAGTTTGGCGTGGGTCCATTGGGAGCAATTAGGGGAAATCGTGCACCGAGGTGTGGGGAAAGAACTGGATTTTGACCAATTGTCTCGGGTGATTAAGGAGATCTGCGGCCTGCAGGGCCACTGGTGCGGAACGTTGGCTTATGGGGATTTTGACCGGGGAGATTACGGATTGCAAACCCGGCTGCTTCAGGTCGGGATTCAGCCCCGGCACGTGGCCGCCCGAGAGGCAGGAGAATTTCACCGGGACGCCGTCGCCCTGGAGTTGTCCTTGGATGCGCTCGAAAGTGTACATACGCTCCCCCACATCACCGATCATTTGTTTGTGGGTGGAGACATCAGCTGGGTGCCGCTTTTCCGCAGGTTGACCCAGCACGGGAAACATATTCATTTATGTGGCTTTCAAAGTTATACTCACCGGGCGCTGCGGGAATGGGCGGAAACCTTCACCGCCCTGGACCACCGGGAGGAAATCACCCGGGACCGGATTCGGGAAGCGGGGCCGCAGATCTCAGAAGGAGATCTGGAACAGGTCATTCACGTCCTGGCTGGAATGCAGGAACGGCTTCCCTTTGTGGGGTTTGGTTTGTTGCAGCGGGAACTGACCCGGCGCTACCCTTACCGCTTCGGGTTTGAAGACATTCTGAACGCAGCGAAGAATGAAGGGATTCTTGAGGTCTACAAAGTGCCGAATCCGAACAACCCAGATTTTCCCACCACCGCCGTGCGTCTGAATCGGGAGCATCCTTTGGTGCGGGAGACTTTGGGGGCGGAGGCACTCAACGCTTTAGAAGAGTTGCGGGGATTCGGGGATGGGACGGAAAGTCCCGACGAAGACTATATGGATGCAGACCCCGGTGAATTCGATCAACGGGACGACTGAAACCTTTTGACCGGCAGCGTGTGTCCTTGCCTGCCGGTGAGCGACCGGGGCACCCGGGCCGGCGCGGACGCGCCGGTGCCTGCTCCAGAAACCCGGGAAGCCGGCCATTGTTCCGACCGGCCGGCTGACCCCGGTTCACCGCTACGGCGCTGTGGCCCGAATCCGCCGCCAAGGTGGCCAGGGCCATAGCGCCCAGTCGTCTTTGGTGAAAGCTTTCGTTCCTCCTTTATCAAATGTTACCAACACCGTTCCGGCGGAAGATGAAAGGACCCGCCCTTTTCCATATCGGAGGTGCCAAATCTGATCCCCGTCGTCAAAATATTTGATCACGGACTCTCCCCCCTCTGCTTGCACCATCAGGTATGTGCCGGGGCCGGTCGAATTATGCGCCAGACCTTGAGGCTTGTCGAAGGCGATCAGAAAAAGTCGAAAGTCTGTATATTTCAATATATAGCCTTCACCGACAAACCGTTGTATAATACCTCCGTATGCAAGCGGCAAGACCCTACTCGCGCATCTGGCCATCTTTTGTTTTAAGGAGGGAATTATGCATGTTGGTGGTGGCGGACCAGATCAGCCAGCTTCGGGCCGAATTGGTCCAGTTGTTCGAACAGTGCAATGGGCGTTTAACCGATCCTCAGATGGTGAGAAAAAGCCAACAACTCGACCATCTGGTGGTGTTCGTTCAGAGGAGGCGCCTCGAAGAACACAATCAGCAATATATCGCGACCTAGGCGAATGTTGGCATAGGGGATCGAAACGCCCGACCTATCTCGACCAAAACAGCCATGGCACGACCCGGAGGTCGAAATCCGGTACGTGGCGACGATGCTTCTTTTGGTCGTTGTTCATCGACTGGTCCGCTGATTGTCCTGAGAGATTCCGGTTCCGCCCACGAACCGAGCTCCGAGTTCCTGCGATACATATGCCTTATGCGGGCATGTCGTCCGTCGGCAGTCGCGGTCAAGGGCACAGGAGGTGTCGGGAGCTTTAACCGAACAGTCGTGGTCAGGGGAAGACCAGGGGGAGGAATCGACGCAATCTTAAAGGCGTGACGCGGGTGGGCAGTCAATTCGGCAATCGTTTCGGCGGATGTCGGCCAAAAACCGGCGCCGCCGTTTTTGTCTCCCTGCGGACATGCCAATAGAGACAATATGGATGGGGTGAAGACGGTGACGGCGGCGATGCGACCTGGGACGTCGATTTTGATCGTGGGGGCCATGGGGGTCGGAAAGACGACCACCGCCCAGGTTCTGGAGCAAAACTACGGGTATCGCAGGTATTCTCTGGCCGAGCCGATCCATCGGGTGGTGGAGACAGCGTTCCCTTGGCTGAAAGATGAAGCCAAATCGATCCGCCGGATTTACTTGCAGAGAACCGGCGCGTTTTTGCGCAGCTTCGTGCCCAACCCGATTCTCCGACATGCAGAGGCGGCGTTGGAGAACAGCACTGGCCCCCTGGTCATCGACGACGGACGGACAGTGGAAGAGGCGGAGTGGGCGAGGGAACGGGGCATGGCGGTGGTGGTCCTGACCTGTGAAAACGATGAACGTCGCCGGCGGCTTTTGGCCCGGGACGGGGCGCTCCCCGGCCCCATCGCCTTTAAAGATGCCACCGAGCAGGAGTGGACCCGGGTTCAGGCACCTCGGGTGGATACCACCCATCTCAGCCCTGCCGAAGCTGCCCTGGCCCTTCTGTCCGCCATCGATCATTAAAGGGCCACGGCGGTAAACCGAACGAGTTCCAGATCGGACGAGTTCCAAAGTGGAGGCACCACCCGGCCCCCGAGGTGGAGAATCCGCATCCATCGATCCCCTGGCCGTCAAACGTACCGCCGGGGAACCCGTTTTCCGATCCCACAGAGAATCTCGTACGAAATGGTATCGAGCAGACGGGCGTGATCGTCGGCGGTCCAGCTCTCCTCCCCGTCGCGACCGAGAACAGTCACGACATCCCCGGAGCGTGCCTCGGGAATGTTCGTAAGATCGATCATGGTCTGGTCCATGCACACCCGTCCCACAATGGGCGCCCGCCGGCCGTGAACCAGCATGTACCCCGCATTGGACAATCCCCGGCGTAGCCCGTCCCCGTACCCCACCGCCACCGTACCGATGCGCCGGCGGGCCGGAGCGCGGTACGTGCAGCCATAACTGACCGTCGCGCCAGGCTCCACCCATTTGACATACACCAGGCGGGCCATCCAGCGGAGGGCCGGGCGGAGTACAACGGGCGCCTTCCACCCCGGATTGGGCAGGTAGCCGTACAGTCCGATCCCCACCCGGAGGGCGTCGTAGTGGGCTTCGGGCAAGCTGAGAGCCGCCGCCGTATTGGCCGCGTGAATGAGCGGGGGGCGCATGCCGTGGCTCTCCAAGGCTTTGACCCAGTGGTCAAAGCGACGCCACTGGCCCCGGGCATGGGTGAGATCTTCGGCGTCCGCCGCGGCAAAATGGGTAAAGGTGCCCCGAATCTCCACTTCGGGCACCTTGTTGAGCTCGGCCGCCCACTTCAGCGCCTGGTCCGTATCCCGCCAACCGATGCGCCCCATGCCCGTGTCGATTTTGATGTGCACACCGGCCCGTTTGTGCAGTTCCCTGGCCGCCGCTGCCAATGGGGGGATGTGGGCGGGATCGAAAACCGCCACCTCGAGATCCGCCGCCACCAGCTCCCGGGCAGTTCCGGGGTCGATCCACCCGAGGATCAGGATGGGGACGCGAATGCCCGCTTTCCGCAGGGCGAGCCCCTCCTCCAACCGGGCCACCGCCAGGCGCCGGGCGCCGGCCTCCAAGGCCGCTTTGGCCACCGGCACCGCGCCGTGCCCGTAGCCATCCGCCTTCACCACCGCCATGATCTCCGCGTCCCGGGTCAACTGGCGAAAGGATTCAACATTGTGACGGATGGCGGATAGATCCACCTCAGCCCAGGTGAGCGCCCCGTCTTCAAACCCTTTCATGCCCGATCCCCGCCCACCGAACGGCCGGCCACCGCGGCGGTGAGCAGGCCGTACACCACTTCGTGGACCGGCGCGGGCACCCCGTACTCCCGGGCCATCTCCACCAAGGCCCCCTGGAGGTGGTCGATTTCCACCGGCCGCCCGGCCCGAAGATCTTTGGCCATGGAGGCGAGCATCCCCGGTTCGAACCCTTCCGCCCGTCGCATCACCGTTTCCACGGCATCATCGGGCATGGAGATTCCCCGGGCCCGGGCTGTGGTCACCGCCTCCTCCACCAGGTGCTGAAACACCGCCCGGGACGACCCGTGGCCCAGCACCACGCCGATCCCCGCTCCGGTCAGGGCCGTGGTGCCGCTCACCGCCGTGATAAAGGCGTATTTGTCCCATAGGGCGACCTCGATGGCCGAACTGGGGTGAGACCCGATTCCCGCCCTGCGAAACGCCTCGTCCAGGGCTTCGATGCGCGGAGTGATCACTCCGCTCCACTCCCCGAAGGTAATGTCCTGCACCCGGCTGCTGCGGTGGATTACACCGTCGTCGTCCAAGTAGCTTTCCACATGACACAGGCCGCCGATCACCGCATCGTCCCCGTACCGGCGGCGAAGGATGTCCATATGGCGCACGCCGTTGAGCAAGGGCAGTACCGCCGCCCCCCGCTGGACCAAGGGATCCAGGTTGGACCAGACCCCTTCGGCATCGTAGGCTTTGACCGTCAACAACACCACATCGGCATCGACGCCCTCGGCGGACTCCACGGCTTTTACCGGCCCGCTCCAGTGCCCATCGGGACTTTGAATCACCAGCCCCTTATCTTCCAGTTGACGACGCCGCCGGGACCGGACAATGAAAGTGACATCCTGCCCCGCCTGGACCAGCCGCCCGCCAAAATACCCGCCAACCGCTCCGGCCCCGATTACCGCAAAACGCATCTACAGTCCCCCCACGCCATCGGATACGGATCTCTTCGGGACTATTGTACCTCAGAAGGAAACTGGGCGCATGGGGAGAGACGGGAAGGGCAGGTCCAGAAAACGGCACCGGGTCGGAGGAGGGCACCAGTCATTTGGACCGCCCGGTGGTCGCCAAGCCCTCAAAAAAGAAGGCGGCCATTCGCGGTGGTGATGCCGCAAATCGCCGCTGGCTATCATGTGTAGAGCAGAAACGAGAGCCGCTATCCCGCT
Organism: Kyrpidia sp.; assembly: GCF_023512215.1. Classification (NCBI taxonomy): domain Bacteria; kingdom Bacillati; phylum Bacillota; class Bacilli; order Caryophanales; family Alicyclobacillaceae; genus Kyrpidia; species Kyrpidia sp. The sequence continues at coordinate 34,481 of NZ_JAILZZ010000003.1, forward strand.
CGGTGCAACGTCTTGAAGTTCTGAGCAGACGCGGAAGAAGTGGCTGCCCCGGTTCCGCCCTTTGTCCCTGTCCCTGTGTCAACTGACCCACCCTGGTTCGTCGTTCCAGAACCTGGCGAGCCGTTCCCTCCCGTGCCGCCACCTCCGCTCGTCCCACCGCTTCCCGCTTGAGAGCCACCCGCAGGCCCGGGTTGTCCCGATCCGTTACCTTTTTCATTGCCGCTGTTCCCCGACGGCCCACCGTTATCTGTAGACGGCTTGTGATTGGTCGGCGTGGTCGTCCCCTGATCACTCGAATTCCCGGACTCCTGGGCCGGGGCCGAGGGCTCCGGCACGGGTTGAGGAGCCGGGGCCGGTTGGGGGGCAGGAGCCGCCACCGCCTTCGTGGTGGACTTGGCCGGCCCGCCATTCTTGTACAGGTTCCAGTAATAATCCTCCGACGCCGAAGCCGTCAAGGTACTGGCGTCGGCCATGCCCAACATCCGGTGCACCGTCTGCCGGCATGCCGCCACATGAGGAATCAGCACCGCCTGGCCGTCCACATACTCTGGGAGAAGATCCTGGTTTTGGGGGATCTGGGCGGTCTGCACCTGGCTGATGTCCACCCCCCGCATCAAACCGGCCAAACGAATCATGTCCCCAAAGTTCATATTGGTGCGCACATAGGGCTCCATGGCCTGAAGAATAATCGGCAACTTCGCGATGGACGAAGGAGCCTTCAACCGGTTCGCCAACGCCAGCAGGAATTCCCGCTGCCGCTGGGTCCGGCCAAAATCGGACTCCGCATCGTGGCGAAACCGCACATACATCAGGGCGTGGGCGCCGTCCAGATGCTGATACCCGGCCTGGAGGTGGATGTCGTAAACGCCGTCATCCACGTAGTTCATGGATTTCTCGACGTTCAAATCCACGCCGCCCACGGCGTCCACCACTTTTTCAAACCCGACAAAATCGGTCACGACATAGTAATGAATCGGTATCTGCAGAAAATCTTCCACCGTCTTTACGGCCAGCTGAGGTCCACCGAACGCATAACCGGCGTTAATCTTCTCGTATCCATATCCGGGAATCTTGTACCAGGTATCGCGCATGATCGAAAACATCTGCGCCGTTTTGGTCACCGGGTCTACACTGACCAACACCATCGTGTCTGAACGGGGATGCGGGTCGTGGTTGCGATTGTCCACTCCCATCATCAGGATGTTCACACGCTCCGTCCCCGTCCACTGGGGCAAATCCGCGGACTCGCCCTGGATTGCCCCTACAAAATGCCGGATCGACCACACGTAATACCCGCCGGTGCCGAGAACGACGACGAGAAGCACCGCTGCGGCGATCCACAGCCAGCGTCTTCGTTTTGCCAAATTCCGAGCCTCCCCGGGAGGATTTCGCCACTACAGCAAGTCTAGGGGGCCACACGGTCTGCTGTTACCTGCAGCCTTCTTCAAGTTGGTTCTCGTCTATTATTCTCGTCTGGAGGCACCTTGTCAATAGTAGTTGTGTTGCCGGCAACACCGTATGTTGCCGGTGTGCCACCGCAACATCCCCCGAATCAGGCCAAACGCGCCCTACGCCTCCGCGAATCCTCAGGGACGGCCCGGACCTTCCGCGTCCACGCCATGCCCCGCCCGGCGGCGCACAAACTGATACGCAATCACCAAGATCGCAAACCATACCAAAGCCACATAAAAAGCCACCCGAGTATCGGGATCGAACAACAGCAACACCACCACCAGGGCCAGGAAAGCCAGACCAATCCAGTTCGTCACCGGGGTCCCGGGCATGCGGTATTTGACCCCCTGCACCTGGCCGGCCGCGACCCGGCGGCGATAAGCCATATGAGCCACGAGAATCATGCCCCAGGTCCATATCGCCCCTTCAGCCCCCAGGCTCGTCACGTACGTAAACACTTGCTGAGGCACCACATAATTGAGGATCACCCCGACGAGCATCACCGCCGCAGAAGCGGCAATGGCCGCCGCCGGCACCCGCCTGGAACTGAGACCCTGCAGAAACCGGGGCGCTTGGCCGTACTGCGCTAACGAATAGAGCATGCGCCCAGTGCTAAACACTCCGCTGTTGCACGATGACAACGCCGCCGTCAGGACGACGAAGTTGATGAGATCCGCGGCGGCTGGGAAGCCGATCCGCTGAAAAGTAAGCACGAAGGGGCTATTTTGAGCATCGAGCTCATTCCACGGATACAGGCTCATAATGATCAACAGAGCCCCAACGTAGAAAATCAGAATCCGCCAGATGATCTTATTGGTCGCCGCCGGGATCGTTTTCGACGGATCCCGGGCCTCACCGGCGGTCACCCCGATCAACTCCACGCCCACGTAGGCAAACATGACCATCTGCAGGGCGAGGAGTACACCGCTGATCCCCGTCGGGAAAAATCCCCCGTGGCTCCACAGGTTTGAGAATCCCACCGGCACCCCGTGGTTCCACACCCCAAACAGGATGATCAACAAGCCGACCACAATCATCGCGACGATGGTGACCACCTTGATCAGCGCAAACCAAAACTCGAACTCCCCGTAAGCCCCGACGGCAATCAGATTGACGAGAAACATGATCACCAGCGCGATCAATGCCGGCAGCCATTGGGGCACCGCGGGAAACCAATATCGTACATAGACCCCCACCGCGGTAATTTCGGCCATCGCTGTGGTGATCCACATGAACCAATAAGTCCACCCCGTGATAAATCCGGCCCAAGGGCCGACAAATTCCTCGGCGTATGTACTGAACGACCCCGCCACGGGCTTGTACAAGGCCAGTTCGCCCAGTGCCCGCATGATCAGGAAAATGACGAGTCCACCCACCAGGTACGAAATGGTTAAAGCCGGCCCCGCCAAATGAATCGCCCGGGCTGACCCCAGAAACAATCCGACACCGATGGCACCGCCCAAAGCGATCAGTTGCAAATGACGTTCTTTTAGTCCCCGAACTAACTCCGACTCTTCGGGCATCTGTTTTCATCCCCCTTTGAAGCATTCCCCCGCCCTTCTACGGTAGTTTGTACCCGCACGGCCCAAATCTTGTCAACCGGCGCCCTCCGGGCGGTTCGCAAGCTCCTCCGCCCTGAACGAAAGCCTCCGGTTTTCACTGAATGAAAGCCGACGCGGGGGCGGGTCGACTGAACAGATACCCTTGACCCCACTCGACGCCCAAATTCGATACCGCCCCACACATCTCCAGGGTCTCGATGCCCTCCGCCACCAACATGGCACCGACGGTGCTCGACAGCCTGGCCAGACTGCGGATTATCTCCCCGGCCCACGTCCCGTTCACCGCCGCCCGGGTGAACACCATGTCCATCTTTAGCACGTCCGGACGGACGTGCAACAGCCATTCGAGGCTGGCATACCCACTCCCCACGTCGTCCAGGGCCACCTTCGCCCCCGTCCGGTGGATCTGGTCCACTACCCGTTCGAGCTGGACCAGGTCTTTCACCGCCGCTTGCTCGGTGATCTCCACCGTCACCCTGTGCCCCCCCACTTCCCGGAGGTGCTCCACAACCCGCTCGCCATAGTTTGCCAGAGTGCTCGCCCGGACGTTGACAAACACCCGGCCCGGCGGGGCACCCTCCAGCGCTTTTGGAAACAAGGCCACATCCAATTGTTCGGCGATGCCCTGATCTTCGGCCCATTGAAACAACTGCAGGGGAGACGAAAGTCCCAGATCGGCCGGCCCCCGCACCAAGGCTTCATACCCCGCCACTTCTCCCGAGGCCAAATGAACGATGGGCTGATACACATGTTGCGACTGGGCAATGACTTCACGGTTCATGTCGGGCGCACAATCCTTTTCGACAAGATTCCTGCTGGATCCACGAGCGTCTTGATAGATGATTCAGCGAATGTTGGACATTTTCCTGCTCGGGAGGATCAAGAGACAAAAAAATCCGCCCAGCCACCTCCCGGCCGGGCGAATCTTTGCCTCCTCTCATGGCAAGGCGTCCAGGATCGCCTGGGCCACCACCTCGGCGGCATAGGCACCGACGACATCCGCCGACGCCTCCACTTCCCCGGTCGCCAAGGCAAAAATCGTGTAGGCCTTTTTCTGGGATAGACGTCCGGCCTACGGTCTGGTAAGGTCAAAATGGAGGGAGCGCCCATGGCCATCCGCAAGCCTTTTTGCGTCAAAGATGTTCTTCAACGTCCGATTTTTCAGGACGCAAAACTCGTGGCCGGAAGGGACGGGTTGGAGCGTCCGGTGCGCTGGGTGCACGTCCTGGAGGTCACCGACGCCGCGGAGTTGCTCCATGGCGAAGAACTGATTCTCACCACAGGGGTTGGACTCGGCCGGGACGAGTCGCTGACTTTCCAGTATGTGCGGGGATTGATCGACAGAGGAGTCTCCGGATTGTGCATCGAGCTTGGCAAGTATTTTCCGGAAGTGCCCGAAGGCTTGCGCTCTTTAGCCGATGCCAGCCGGTTCCCCATCATCGTTTTCGAGCGACCCGTCCGGTTTATCGATATCACCCAGGACATCCACGCCCATTTGATCAACCGCCACCACGACCAGTTGGTGGAACTCGAACGGATTTCACGCCAATTTTTACAATTGACGCTGCGCCCCCAAGGGTTGCGGCGAATTCTGGAACTCCTGTATCGAGAGACCGGCTGCCCCGTTCGACTGCAAGAGGAGGATGGGGAGGTGTTGGTGTACCCCGAAGACGCCGAAGCGGAGATGGCGGCTTCGGCGAGCGGAACCCCGGAAGGGACCGGCCCGGGACAGGGGGAAGCGCTCGACACCAAAGCTGCGGGGGCCGGGGAAGCCGCCGGGGAATCCCGGGGCCCTCGGGTGTTCTGTCAACCCATCCTGGCCATGGACACCCGGGTCGGGGAGTTAAGCGTCGTTGTACGAGGAAAACCCACGGAGTTTTTGCATCTTGTGCTGGACCGGGCGGCCACCGCCATCGCACAAGAATTGTTGCGCCGCATGTCCCTGGAAGAGCGGCGCCTGCGAACCACGCGCCGGTGGATGGACGATCTGCTCCACCGGGGTGTGGATCATCTGCCCGCAACGGCGGCCAAACACCTGAGGCCGGAGACTGCCCTGGTCGTGACAGCGATCCTTCCTCTCCCCCGGGGAGGCGCGGTAGAGGCTGCGACGGCCCCCAACCCGGGCAGTGCCACACCAGGAACGCAAGCAGAAGAACCCGGGGAGGCGCTGAGGGACTCCCTGGAAGGGTCGCCGGAAGATCGCCTATTACTCCGGGCGGCCCGAATTCTCCCCCGGGTGTTTCAAAATTATGGTTTTACCGCCTGGTTGTCCCCGGTGGGAAACCACTGGGCTGTGATCGCGGCGAACACCCGGGCTACGGCGGACTCGGGGGGCACAAAAGGTACGCGGAATGGTGGACGTCCCCGGGGGGCGGTGGTTTCGAGTACGGGGACCCTTGTCCCGGAATCATCAGAGCTGACGGGGAGCCGAAGGGCGCACACCCGTCCCGCCCGGGACTCGTTTCCCAGTCCGCCAGCAAGAGACAGCGATCCGGCCAGGAGCTTGGAACCCGAGGTCATGATGAGGGTTCGCGAGGCACTGAGGGAACTTATGCGCCGACTGTCTTCCGGCAATGCCGCAGACGGCCAGGAGTGGGTTGTGGGGATCGGTCGGATCGTGTTCCACCCGGCGAAGGTGTCCGAGGCGTGGCGTCAGGCCACCCATGCCCTGGCCGCCCAGATGCCCACCTCCGGTCGCCCTCTCGGCATCTCCTCGGCGGTACCCGGCCCGCGGCTTTTGGCAGCCAGTGGATCGAAGAGCACCGCAAGCGTAGCCGGTCAAGCGGACAATGAGCAACCCCGAATCTCGTTTTTGTCCTACGACGACCTGTACACCTGGCAAGTATTCCTTCAAATGGACGAACGCGCCTTGGCCGAGTTCGTAGACGGCCAAATTGGTTCCTTGCTTGCCCACGACCGTTTACACGGAACGGAGCTTGTCGAAACGGCCCGGATGTTTTTCGCGTGCAATCAGTCTAAGCAACAGACCGCCCAAGCCCTGTTCATTCACCGGCAAACCCTTTATTATAGGTTGGAACAGATTTCGGCACTTCTGGGAGACGGTTGGAACCAGCCGCCCAGGCGCCTCGCCTTGGAGGTGGCCATCGATGCCGCCCGGTTCCTCGCCGCCCGCAGCCCCGGGCGGGGCGAATAAACACGTTCTCTACTCCTTGAGAGGCTATAAGGTTCTTTCAATCAACGGCAGGTACGCATCTGGTCTGCGTTGTGATAGGTATTGTACCTCTTGGGGTATGTCACTACAGATAGCAAGATCAATATCCCCGATTAACAGCCCGTTTGCATCGGCGGGTTCAATAACCCACTTTCCGTCCGGTCCGGCCAGGGCACTTCCTCCACAAAAGGTCACTTGCCCTTCTTTCCCTACACGGTTTGCCACAGCAACGAAGACCCCGTTTTCCATCGCCCTTACTCGAGTATATAAAGTCTGATATTCTTGCCACGGGATCATGTTCGCCGTTGGGACAATGATCAACTGGGCGCCGCGAAGAGCTAGGATTCGGGCGGCTTCAGGAAACTCTATGTCGTAACAGATTAGGAGTCCCATACGACCCCAAGGTGTGTCAAAGACAGAAAAAGAATGACCAGGTGTAAACATAGTAACCTCAGCCCCAAAGAGGTGAACCTTCCTATACTGCCCGATGATTCCTTTCGGAGAGATTATGGCAGCTGTGTTATACAGTTGGCCGTCACCCGCCCGTTCTGGATACCCCAGAACTAACCAAAGCTTGTAAGTACCTGCCATGTCCTGTAGAGATTCAAGATAAAGTTCGTGACGGTAAGTAGCTCGAAATTCTGCCGAGATGGAGTATCCCGTTACAAACATTTCCGGGAATATCACGAGGTCAGTCCGCGCCTTTGCAGCTTCCGATACGTAGTTTTCGATTAGAACGAGATTTGTCTCAGGATCGTTTAAGATCGGAGCCTCTTGAACCAAAGCCACTTTCATGTTACGTTCCCCTACCCTTCATAAACGATTCTCCCATTCATCATGGTAAGAATTACACGCGTATCGCGAATTTCAGTTGGATCTATGTCAAAGAGGTTGCGATCCAGGACTACAAGGTCAGCCCTTTTTCCTGGCTCCAGGGTCCCCAAGTCGTTCTCGCGAAACGCCGCGAATGCCGATCCCGCAGTATAGTCGGTCAAAACCTCATTCACAGAAAGCTTTTGCTCTGGATTCCAGCCCCCTACAGGCTGACCGTCATCATGCAATCGAGACACCGCACGATAAATTTCTGTGAAAGGATTAATAGTAACTACAGGAAAATCGCTGCCCAATGCTACCCGTGCACCATGCTCCTTGAGTGAACGAATCGCCCACAGATACTGTTCCCGTTCACCCGCATAGCGAACCCTGTAGGGGTTGTCTTCGAAGAACGGGGTAGCTCTCAGATGCTCAGGTTGCATAGAGGCAATAACTTCCAGTTCAGCAAATCTCGGTAGGTCGGCTGGATGAATAACCTCAATGTGCTCAATGGTGTGCCTAGCATCTCTATGACCATTTTTTACCCTTGCTAGTTCAAAGCAATCAAGTGCTAATCGTACGGCCCCATCTCCACATGCGTGAAAACGAACCCGGAACCCCTCTTTATCGGCTGCAACTGTCCATTCTTTCACAATCTCAGGGGGAAACAAAGGGCGACCCGAAATGTCCGGTCGATCTGAATAGGGACTCAGTAAATACGCCGTATAGGTAACGGGAACACCGTCAAGGAATTGTTTGAGACCGGAAAACTGCAAAACATCAGATCGGTATGTCCGTCTAAGATATTGCGGCCACTCAAAATCTCCATCGAGAGCTGACAAAAAATGAATACGAGAGGTCAATTCTCCCGATCGTTCAAGTTCCTCGTACGTTTCTAGGTCTCCCAGGTTGAGACCAGGCAAAGGAAACATATCATGGACAGATGTAACACCTTGCCGTGCGCATTCCTTCAAAAAGCCTTTAATGAGGTTCCGGCGCCTGGATTTTGACAAGCTCAATGCTTCTTTCGCTAGACCCATAGCCGTTTCATACAAAAAGCCCGACGGACTCCCATCAGGTTCCCGTTCAATCCGACCAAAGGGCGGATCAGGAGTTTCTTTGGTAATCCCCACCACTTCTAATCCCTTAGTGTTAAGCCAAGCACCGTGAAATTCGGCGTTGAACAAAAACACTGGACGGTCTGGAATCAGTCGGTCCAAGGTGGAACGATGAGGTAAACGCTTAGAGTTCCAAAAAGTATGGTACCATCCCCAACCGAGAACCCACGGATCGTCAGGTCGCGTATCCGCGAACCGTTTGACCATAAGGGCCGCATCCTCCTCAGACGTGGCCGAGGTTAAATCTACCGTTTCAAGACATAGACTGCCCAATACAACATGCAAATGAAAATCATGAAACCCCGGCATGATCAGTTGGTTCCCGAATCGGAAGACCTTCGTGTTAGGACCGCGAAGGTCTCCAACCTCAGAGTGTGACCCTACAGCTAAGATGCGATCACCCCCGACTGCTACACAGCCGGGCTCGGGACCTGCGGTCATTCCTGTAAACAATGCCTCACTTTCTAGAATCCAATCTGCCTTTCGCATGGACTTTGCCTCCCGCCTGGAAATTCTCAAGTTCTAAGAGTGGCTGGTACGTCTCGACTCGACGATCTCGTAAAAACTGTAAAAGATTGCGTGCAAAACTTATATCCGTAAGATCGACAGTACATAAAAGCAAACCCTCTTGGTCACTTAATGATTCTTTTATCTCACCGAAGGGATCGCTCACAAATGAACCTCCGTAGAAAGTCATTTGATCTTCTTGTCCCACTCGGTTTACAGCCGCCACAAAAACACCATTGTAAATCCCCTGGGCTGAAATAGCCTTTTCCCAGGCTCTTTTAGTAGAAATATGTGGGTGTTCTGGCTCTGACCCAATTGCGGATGGGAAGAATAAAATTTCTGCCCCTCGTAAGGCCAGTATCCGGCTCACCTCCGGGAACCACTCATCCCAACAAATCCCTACGCCAATCACCCCGTATTGAGTGGCGTAAACAGGGTATCCTGTGTTGCCTGGTGAAAAATAATACTTCTCGTAATACTGTGGACTTTCTGGTATGTGGTTTTTTCGAGTGACTCCAAGCATCGTTCCGTCGGCGTCGAACACCGCCGCACTGTTGAAATACATTCCCTTCCCCGCCCGCTCGTAAAAGGGAACGATTAAAACAATCCCGAGTTCCGCCGCTACACGTCCCATACGTTCGAGCAGAGGCCCGTCAGTCGGCTGAGCTAAATTATAGTTTTCCATAGCAACCCGCTGCGGGAAATATTGCAAATGAAACAACTCCTGCAGGCATACAATTTGAGCACCTTTAGTAGCTGCATCCTGAATTGCTGAGATAGTACGTTCTATATTCGCTTCCGGATCTGGTGTGCAATGTAACTGAATCAATCCGATTGTAACGGCACACATGACTTGCCCTCCTCAAGATATGAACTCTTTTTCAATCCATCTCGCTAAAATCAAATTCAGGAGGACGTAGACGAAACATTTTCGTCAACACCGCCAAATAAAGGATGCCACAAATAGCCCACACAGCCCCAAGCAAAATGGCATGTTTGTCTAGACTCGTCCACAACCAGAACGTGACGATGGCACCGATTAACGGCAGGATTAAGTAACTAGGAATGTCCTTAAGAGTTCGCTTTTTTTCTCTCACAAAATAATGCGCAATCACAGATAGGTTTACGAAGGTAAAAGCAACCAGTGCCCCAAAATTGATAAAAGAAACAGCAGTTACGAGATCAAGTACCAAAGCGGTCAAAGAAAATAGCGTCACCAATAAGAGGTTGAACATCGGGGTGCGATAAGTGGGGTGAATATAACCAAAAACCTTTTTCGGCAATACCCCGTCCCTGCCCATGGCATAGAGCAATCTCGCCACGCTCGCCTGGGCGGACAATGCGGAGGCAAAACATCCTACCACATAACCGGCAATAAAAATTGAGGCGAAAAGATTGCCTCCGATAAAACGCGCAATGTCAAACGCAGCAGCATCCGGATTAGTAAACGAGTTATAGTCGGGGTATACGAGTTGAGTAAAGTAAGACACGATAATGAACATTATGCCGCCAATCATTGTTACCAAGAGGATGCCCTTGGGGATAGTTCTTGAAGGTTCAATGGTTTCCTCGGTAAACGTAGAGACTGCATCAAAGCCGAGGAAAGAAAGACACAGGATTGATGCTCCAGCCAGGATCATGGAAAAGGTACCATCAGGATTATTAAAAGGTAGTGTGGACAACAGGGTTCCCGCACCCTGACCCGAAAGCAGCCCTCTGATCGACAGGCCAACAAAAATAATCATGATCAGAACCTGAAACAGGATCAATAAGAGATTCACGTTTTTGGCCAGGCGTAGCCCCAGGATATTGATCACAGTGGCAAGGAGATTGAATAAAATAATCCATATCCAGGCTGGTACCCCCGGAAGTGCTGCAGATAGAAAGATACCAGCCAATAAATAGTTAATCATGGGGAGGAATAAGTAGTCCATGAGAACAGCCCAACCTACCAGGAAACCTAACTGAGGGCTCATTGATTTTTGGGTATACGTATATGCCGAGCCTGAAAACGGATAGGCCCTGACCATTTTCCCATAACTTAACGCGGTAAAAAACATACCAACAAGTGCCACTACGTAAGAAGCAGCGACTTGCCCATGGGTTGTCTGGGCGACCACGCCGTAAGTCGAGAACACCGTCATTGGAACCATATAAGCCAATCCAAAGAGAACCACTGGCCAAAGAGTCAAGCTACGGTGCAAACGAATCTCCGAATTCATATCGCTTCTCCCTTCCCAAAAATGCACAGAGTTCTGCTAGTATGATAAAAACCTAGGCTTGGGAATCTCCTTCGACTTCCTCCTTCCGTGCTACAGATATCTAGGAAAGAATGCAAGAAACGTGCCGGCATGTTACAGACGGTAACCCAGACTTTTGCGCCACCACAGGTTCTACACACAGTGTGTTTTATGCGCATCTGCATAATATATGATTTTGTGGATAAGTCCATGTAAGGTTAACGGAATAACTAAGCGTTGACCCCCTTGCTCAATGAGCGATAATCTGCCATTTTCAGGACTATTACGCTGTACGTGACTTTTACGAGATGCCGGGTTCTTGTTTATGCTCAGGCTGGCAAGTAAGATGAACTGTAAGTTTAGTTAGGACACGACTGAATATCCACTGTGGCGCTCGTTTAAGTGAAAATAGCACCCTCCCCGACTAAGGAGTGAATTCCATGCCCGAGAACATCCAAGAATTTCGAAACGCTTTGCTCGCCGCGGCCCACCGTTTGGCAGCTCGGGGCCTGGTCCCGGGGACAACCGGCAATGTCAGTCTTCGGATTCCGGGAACCGACCGGTTTCTCATCACCCCAACCGGCATCCCCTATGACGGCCTCACCCCTTCGGACATGGTGGAAGTCAACCTGCAAGGCTCCGTCGTGGAAGGAAACCGAAAGCCTTCTAGTGAGACGCCCCTTCACACCCGCATCTACCACAACCACCCTTGGGCCGGAGCCGTAGTGCACACCCATTCGATGTTCGCCACCACTTTCGCCGTATTGAACGAGGCCATCCCCGCCGTCCACTACGTCATTGCAGGGATGGGAACAGATATTCCAGTGGCAAAATACGCCACTTACGGTTCCGAGGATCTGGCCGCAAACGCCGCCGAACTCATCTCGCCCGAGCGGCGGGCGATCCTTCTTCAAAACCACGGCGTCATTACGGTAGGCGGCCATCTGGATGAAGCCCTTCACCACGCCGAAACGGTGGAATATCTGGCGGAGCTTTACTATCGCTCCAGGTCCATCGGCTCACCGAATATCCTGCCAGACGAGGAGATCCGCCGGGTGGCGGAGAAATTTAAAACATATGGACAACGATAAATTCTTCGCAACAAGGGGGAGTGCTTGTGTCAAAATCCTCCCGCCAACCATCTCATCGCCCAGATTCCATCGTGACGACTCACCCTTTAGAATGGCTTCAGGCAATTATTGCCTCGATTAACGATGGGATTCTTGTCATCGATAGCGCCGGAATCGTCAGAATGGTCAACCCTGAATATACGAAAATAACCGGTGTCCGACCAGATGAAATCATTGACAGGCCCTTGCTCGATGTTCGGCCCGGTGCCCAGCTTGTGTCCGTCCTGCAGGACGGACACAGTCGGTCGGGTGTGTTTCGCAGTGAAGGAGGGGTGGAATACGTCGTGGACATGGCTCCGATCGTCATCGATGGCAAGGTGGTCGGTGCCGTGTCGATCAGCAAGGCGATGACAGAGGTACATACCCTATACCAACAATTAAAAAAACACAAGGAGAAAGTGGATATCCTCGAGAAGACTATCGGGTCCATGGCCAAAGCCAGGTATACATTTGAAGATATTATCGGAAAAGAAGGAGGGCTGCGCACCACCGTTACAATGGCGCGCAAAGCCGCAGAAACGGACCTGCCCGTACTCATTACTGGCGAAAGCGGGACTGGCAAGGAACTATTTGCCCAAGCAATCCATAACAAGAGTACCCGCGCCAATGGACCTTTTGTACCTGTCAACTGCTCGGCGATACCAAATGAGCTTTTGGAAAGTGAATTATTCGGTTACGAAGAAGGAGCTTTTACTGCCGCCAAACGGGGCGGTAAAGTCGGACTATTCGAGCTTGCCGATCACGGGACAATCTTTCTCGACGAAATCGGAGATCTTTCCTATCATCTCCAAGCCAAACTGTTGCGCGTCCTTCAAGAAAAAACTGTACGGCGGGTGGGGGGGACCCGGGAACGAACAGTTAATCTCCGCATTATTGCGGCGACCAACAAGAACTTGGATCAACTCATCCGAAAGTCCAGGTTCCGAGAAGATCTGTATTATCGACTCAGTGTAGTCAACCTGTACATTCCGCCCTTGAGAGAGCGAAAAGAAGATCTATTGCCTCTAATATATTTCTTTTTGGGAAATTCGACGGTCGAATCCGGAAAACCTTGTTACTCGATCAGTGAAGAAGCGATCAATGTCTTACAATCCTATGATTGGCCCGGTAATGTCCGAGAACTTAAAAATGCCATCGAATATGCGACCTGTATGGCAAACGACTGGACCATTACCGTCGAAGATTTGCCCGGCACCGTCCCGAGGACACCGAAAATGACCAAAAAGCCATCAAGTACGTTAAAGGCCAAAATCCGGGAACTTGAACTGGAAACAATCAGAGCGACCATAGAGAAATACGGAAACAGTACTGGGGCAAAGAAACGGGCAGCTCAGGAACTGGGAATCTCCTTGGCCACTCTGTACAACAAAATGAATAACTCCCCCAAGTCCTAACCGGATCAAACCCAATATTTCTATCTGTTTAGAAAAACACATGCTTATTTCTAGAAAACTAGAAATCACGACTCAACAGCCGTGCTGCAGAAAAATCAGATTGGTCCAGCTGAAAGGCACAGACTTTGGCTCTTCAAGAAAGGGAATGAATTTTGCATGTGTCAATAATGCCACTCGGAATATGAATCAATGGGGTGAATACCTTGTCGGTTTTAAGGGGAATACGCATTTTGGACTTCACACAGATCCTGTCCGGGCCTTTCGCCACGATGTTACTGGCGGACGCCGGAGCCGAAGTCGTAAAATTGGAAAGACCAGACGGGGACCCGACGCGACACTGGGGCCCGCCCTTTGTCGGAGGAGAAAGTGTTTATTTTGCCGCGTTCAACCGCGGAAAAAAAAGTGTTCAGTTGGATCTTAAACGTCCGGACGATCTTGGGATCGTTCGGCAATTAGCGCTTGCCGCCGATGTGCTTATTGAGAACATTCGGCCAGGCTCCCTAGAAAAATACGGATTGGGTGCCGCCGAGCTGCGCAAGGTTCACCCGGGGCTCATCTACGTCTCTATCCGCGGGTATTCCGAATTTTCCCGCCGGGCGAACGACCCCGGCCTGGAGGTCATGCTGGAGGCGGAATCGGGCCTGATGTCCATTACCGGTCCGGGGGAAGACGGTATGCCCGTGCGCCTTGGAGTTGCGGCAATTGACATGATGACCGGTCTTCTGGCCGTCAGTTGCGTCTACAGTGCGCTTTTGCAAAGAGAGCGTACCGGGGAGGGAGCCTATATCTCCGTCAGCCTGGAAGAAACGGCAGCGCTGCTCATGACTCACCCCTGGCTCATGTATTTGGCGGGAAATGTCGAATACAAAGCAGCTGGCACCGAACACCCGAACATCGCCCCTTATGAAATGTTTTCAACGATGGATCGCCCACTCATCCTGGGAGCTGTGGATGATCAACAATTTCGACGTTTGGCCCACGCCCTGGGCCATCCGGAGTGGCCGCAGAAGAGTGAATGGGCGACCAACGAAGCACGGGTGGCGGACAGAAGGCATTTACACGAGTCGATTGAAAAAGAGTTGGTCACCCGCACAGCCGAACATTGGAAAAATACGTTTACAAGGGCCAACTTGCCGGTGGCCATTGTAGAATCGGTGTCCTCGGCGGCGACAAAATGGGCGATGAGCAAAGTGCCCCGCATTACCGCGAGACACCCGACCATGGGTCTGCTCTCCTGGCCGACCTCACCGTGGAAGAAATACGGTGGGGAAATGACGGGACCACCCGTTTTGGGAAATGCTACGGATGAGGTCCTCAGAACTTGGCTGGAAGGTCGTTGAGGCAACAATGATAGGGGGTGATTATCAAGGAAAGCATCTGTCAAACATCATTGTCGACAGATTTTCTATATGAATACAAAAATACAGATCGGAGGTCATTCGATGATTAAAAAACACCCGCTTCTTTCAACCCTAGCGTTAGTTTCTCTCGTACTCGCCGGTTGCAACACCGCCGCAAATACACCGACCAACAGCGGCAGTTCCGGCGGCAGTGCCGGGGGAGGAGGCGACACCGTCAAGGTGGCGGCCATCACTTCATTTACGACTTCTACTGCGCCCCTCGGAATACCCGGATATAACGCTGAAAAAATGGCAATTGACGAAATTAATGCCAAAGGAGGCTTGCTCGGCAAAAAAATTGAATTGGAGAAATTCGACGATAACGCCAAACCCAATCTTGCTTCACAATATGCTCAAACCGCCATCCTCAACGATCACGTGGTGGCAATCTTTGGACCCGTGTCCAGCGCAAGCGCTGCGGCCATTGAGTCGGTGGCGGCTCAGAACAGGACACTGGTCTTTTTCCACACGAGCAACGACATCAACTTGACCACGAAGGGGTTCACGAAGTACGCCTTCCAAGTTGTTCCGAATACGAACATGGAGGCAACGGCCGTGGCCCTATTCATCAAAGAAAAAGGGTGGAAGAGAATTGCGACCATTTCCCCCAACTATTCCTATGGCCGGGACACCGTCAACCATTTCTTACAGACACTGAAAGACGAAGGCGTTGACTATCAGGTTGTCGCCCAACAGTGGCCGCAACTCGGCACCACCGATTATAACAGCGACATCAGCGCGGTTTTGGCCGCAAAGCCGGACGTCGTTTTCAGCCCCCTTTACGGCGGGGATCTCGCCACCTTTGCAAAACAGGCCATCGGCTTTGGCCTATTTCAAAAAACCGCCTTCGTCAGCCAGATGGGCCCCACTGTACTCCAAACGTTGGGGAACGATGCTCCCGTCGGGGCATGGGGATACGCCCGGGCTCCCTTCTTTGCCATCGACACCCCCGGCGTGAAAGATTTTGTCGATAAATATCATAAACAGTACGGAGATTATCCGAATTCCTACGCCATTTTGGCATACACCGCCGTGCAAACCTGGGCCTACGGCGTTCAGAAAGCCGGAACCTTTGACGCCGACAAAGTGGCGGATGCCATCGCCGGAGCCACTATCGACACGATACGGGGCCCGATCACGATCCGCAAAAGCGATCATCAGGCGGAAGTCGGGGAATGGGTTGGACATATTGCGAAAACGGACAAGTATCCTTTTGCGATCTGGGAGGAGATCAAGTACTTTCCTCCGAGCCAAATCATGAATGCTCCCGCACCCTCGACGTCAGCACAATAGATCGGCATCGGCCAATAAGGACGTGAAGGAGTCGACACCATGGTTTCCATCTTGACGGGACTTTCAACGGCAGCCATTCTGTTCATCGTCTCCGCGGGACTCAGTCTGGTCTTTGGAACCATGCGAATTATCAACATGGCCCATGGTACCTTTTATATGATCGGGGCATATCTGGTCACCCTCGCTTTTGCCGGGCTCACGATGCGCGCCACCGGATTTGTCATCGCCCTGATTTTGGCCGCAGTACTGGTTAGTGTGCTCGGAATCGTCATCGAGATGTTCGTTTTACGACGCTTATACCAAAGTGAACATCTCTTCCAGCTCCTGGCGACCTGGGGGCTTATGCTCGTGCTTGAAGAGGTCACCTTGATCGTGTGGGGCCCCAACAATGTAACAGGGAGTATCCCCGGGGGTCTAAGCGGGAGTTTCGCCATTGGCGGACAGTCTTTTCCCTTTTACAACGCGTTTCTCATTGGTGCGGCCCTTGTCATCGCGGCGTTACTCTGGCTTTTGCTGAAGTTTACACCCCTTGGCAGGATCATCCGGGCAGCGGTCCAGGACACGGAGCTCATCTACACCCTTGGCGTAAATGTGAAGCGACTCTACACCCAGGTATTTGCCCTGGGGACCTTTTTGGCCGCCCTAGGGGGCGCACTGGTGGCACCGTCCACCTCGTTGGGCCCCGGAATGGACGCTCAGATTGTCATGGAGGCTTTCATCGTTTCGGTGATCGGGGGCCTGGGAAGCATCTGGGGAACTGCTCTCGGGGCTTTAGTCATCGGGTTGTTTCAATCCCTTGGGAACCTGATTGCGCCAGAGGTGGCGGCATTGGCTCCGTATCTCGTGATGATTCTGGTTTTGATCATTCGGCCGACAGGCATCTTTGGAAAGGCTGAGGCGTAGATGGCGAACGAAGCGAAAGTCCGTGCAGAGTCAACGCAGGCGGTGGAAACACCCAAGACCAGATTGGCCGGGTGGTTTTCCCTGATTGTCTTTCTGATCTTGGCAGGCGTTCCTTTTATGATGACGCTTGAAATGACACTGATCGTGGAAAGTGCCTTGGTTGCGGCGCTGTTCGCCCTGGCCACGAATTTCCTCGTTCGCGACGCCGGGTTGGTGAGCTTTGGACAAGCGGTGTTCTACGGGACGGGCGCCTACACCATCGGTTTGCTGTGGATGCACAATCGGTCGCCCTTCGAAATCGGGTTTGTGTTGGCTCCATTCATTGCGGCAATCGTAGCTTTAATCATTGGAGCCCTCTCCCTTCGGGCTCGGGAGTTCTATTTCGCGTTATTGACACTGGGATTTTCACAGTTGTTTTACTCGCTGAGCATTCAGTTTTATTCTTTCACCCAGGGTGATACGGGGATTTTCGGCATTCCGTTGCCGGACTATCTGAGGAATCCCGTTTCTTCTTACGAGTTTATCTTAATCGTGGGCACTCTCGGAACCGTGGTGTTATGGTGGATTCGGCGCACTCCTTTTGGGCTCACCCTTCGGGCCATTCGCGACAACCGGATTCGTTCCCAAGCTCTGGGCGTCAACGTGTTCTCGGTCCAGCTTGCGGCCTTTGTGATCAGTGGATTTTTTTGCGGACTCGCGGGAGCGTTGTTCATTGTGTACCAACAACATGCCTATCCGGCGATGTTGAACTGGGAAGCCTCGGGAGTTCCGATTTTGATGTCGGTGCTGGGCGGCATGGGATCCTTCATAGGACCCATCGTCGGTGCGTTCATATACACGATTTTGCAAATGTGGGTGGGCACCGAAACCCAACACTGGCCGCTGTTTGTCGGCCTGATCGTCCTCGGGTTCGTTCTGCTGTACCCGGGCGGCGCTTCTCGGGCATTGTCTCAAATCCGGCAGCTATGGATGAAACGGGGGTAGAGCGATGGCCCATCACCCCTCTGATTCAGGGATACGGTTAAAAGTGGAACACATCAAAAAATACTTTGGGACTTTCCCGGCTGTCGATGATGTCAGCTTTGAGGTGCGTCACGGGGAAGTGATGGCCATTATTGGGCCAAACGGCGCCGGGAAAACGACGGTTTTTAATGTTTTGAGCGGCCACATGAAACCAACGAGCGGGCATATCTATCTGGACAACGTCGATATCGCGGGACAAAAGCCGCACAAGGTCGCCCGTCTTGGAATTGGCCGGGCCTTTCAAACCACCAATATTTTCCCAAGCCTGACGGTCCTTGAAAACGTTCTGTCTGCCGTGCATACGGCAAACCGCCACACCTATCGCGTGTGGGGGCTAAGTGAGCGATCTGTACGGAAGGAAGCGGAACACTTGCTCTCCTTGGTGAATCTGACGGAACACCACGGATTTCCTGCAGGCGCCTTGTCCCACGGTGACCAACGGGCCCTGGAAATCGCCTTGGCCTTGGCCACTTCGCCGAAGGTTCTTCTGCTGGACGAGCCGACTGCCGGGATGTCGCCCTACGAAACCCAGCAAACCGTGGAATTGGTTCGGCGAATCGTCGCGGCCCAAGGACTGACGGTGGTATTATCCGAACATGACATGGAAGTGGTGTTCGGCCTGGCAGACCGAATCACCGTGATGGAAGCCGGTCGGGTTCTCGCCCGGGGTACACCCCAAGAAATCCGTGAGAACCCTGCTGTCCAGCGAGCTTATTTGGGAGAGTGACATCATGGCCGGTTCAGCGTCATCCGCACAAGATCAAACTGTTTTGCAAGTCGAGAATCTGCACGCTTATTACGGTCAGAGCCACATTCTGCACGGAGTCTCTCTGCAGGTTCATTCCGGGGAAGTGGTGGCGCTTCTGGGTCGCAACGGCGTCGGCAAAACCACGACCCTGCGGGCGATTGCAGGTTTAATTCCCCAGGTTCAAGGGCACATAAAGTTGGCGGAGCGGGAACTGACCCATTTGCCAGCCTACCAGATCGCCCGGCAGGGCGTGGTGTACGTGCCGAGCGGTCGGCGCTCCTTTGACCAGCTGACCGTAAGAGAGTGCCTGCAGGTTGCCGTGGAAGGTCGGGGCCATCGAAAGAAAAAAGATGCTTCCGAGGCTTTTGACCGGGTATTTGAAATCTTCCCCGCTCTGAAAGAGCGGCTCCATGTCGCCGCCGGGGTCCTCTCTGGCGGCCAAAATCAGATGCTTAAGATGGCTTGTGCTTTTTTGGCGAATCCTATAATTTTATTGTTGGATGAACCCACGGAAGGCCTGGCGCCGCTTGTTGTCAAAGAGTTGCACAATCGGATCGCGGCGCTGGCACAAACGGGAGTTGGCATCTTGTTGGCCGAACAAAACTCCAAGTTCGCTTTTTCCCTCAGCGAGCGCGGCTATATCCTGAATAAAGGCGCGGTTCAATTGAGCGGAGACGTGACCGATTTATCCGACAGTGAAGAGGCACTGCTTTACTTGGGCGTGTAGGGTCATGGTACAGGACTGAAAGCTGAAGCCGAAAGGGTGTGTGCACCTATGCTGCCGTACTACCGAGATGATTTTTGGGCCACAACTTCAGCGCACCCGATGTCTTATGAGGAGATTGACCGCAAGTTTGTGTGGGATGTGCCGGAACGCTTCAACATTGGACAAGAAGTGTGCACCCGGCATGCGTCAAAAAGAGGCCAGCTGGCGCTGGTCTACGACCGGGGCGACGGTCACCACGAAAAATGGACATTCTGGGAGATGGAGCAAACGTCCAATCGCCTGGCCAATGCACTCCGCGGTTTGGGCGTGGATCGCGGAGATCGAGTAGCCGTGTTTTTGTCGCAATGCCCGGAGCTCCCCATCGCCCATATCGCGGCTTATAAACTCGGTGCCATCGTGGTGCCATTGTTCACGTTGTTCGGCCCCGAAGCCTTTGTCTATCGACTCAATGACAGCGAAGCCAAGGTGCTGATCACCGATCACGAACACGTCGGTGTGGTGATGGACCACCGGACCGAGATGCCCGGCCTGAAACGAATCATCGTCACAGACGGCCGGGTACCCGGGACAACATTTTGGGGGGACCTTCTGTCCGCCGCTTCCCCGGAATTCGACGTTTTCCCCACCCGGGCCGACGATCCGGCGATCATCATCTATACTTCGGGGACCACCGGGGCCCCGAAAGGCGCCCTGCACGCCCACCGCATGCTCTTGGGCCACCTGCCCGGCGTGAGTCTGTCCCACGATTTGATGCCCGCCCCGGGGGATTTTATTTGGACACCGGCGGACTGGGCGTGGATCGGGGGGATGTACGATGTCCTCTTTCCGGCCCTGTACTGGGGGGTCCCGGTTCTCGCCCGGCGCATGCCAAAGTTCGACCCGGAAGAGGCCTTCGCCTTGATGGCCAAATGGGGAGTGAGAAATGTCTTTTTCCCTCCCACGGCCCTCAAAATGATGCGGGGAGTCACAAACCCCCGCGACCGCTGGAATCTCGACCTCCGCACCGTGGCCAGCGGCGGCGAGCCCCTCGGCGAGCAGACCATGGAGTGGGGCCGGGAAGCACTGGGCCTCACCATCAACGAATTCTACGGGCAAACGGAATGCAACCTCGTGTTGACCAATGCGGGCAAGCTCTATCCCCCAACGCCCAACTCCGCCGGGCGGCCGGTGCCCGGACACGTGGTGCGGATTATCGATGAAAATGGCACAGAAATTCCGCCGGGAGAAGTGGGGGAGATCGCCGTCCGCCGGCCGGATCCGGTGATGTTTCTCGAATATTGGAAACGCCCGGAGGCCACCGCCCGCAAGTTCGTGGGGGACTGGCTCCGAACCGGGGATCTGGGGTACAGAGATGAGAACGGACATTTTATCTTCATCGGCCGGGACGACGATATTATTTCCTCGGCAGGTTATCGCATCGGGCCGGCGGAAATCGAGGAGGTTCTCGTCAAGCACCCCTCCGTGCTGATGGCCGCCGTGGTGGGGACGCCGGACCCCGTCCGGGGCCAGGCCGTGAAGGCCTTCATCAAATTGTCCGATCCTGCCCAGGCCGGCCCGGCCCTGGTCCGGGAGCTCCAAGATTGGGTCAAGACCCGTCTGGCGGCTTACGAATATCCGAGAGAGATCGAGTTCGTGGAGAGTTTCCCCATGACACCTTCCGGAAAGATTCAGCGACAGGTCTTAAGAAAACAAGAAGAAGCAAAGAAGCGCCGATGATGCGGGCAGCGGCATAAACTTGCCCCAGGGGTCCGATGTTGTCGAAGGCCGCCCGCGCTCCCTTGAGGGAGCGGGCGGCTTTTTCAGGCGAGAACTGAAATCATGTTCTCATCCTGAGGTGAGCTTTCGCTCAAATCTTTATGATACAATGGGAATGGCAGAGGCAGTTGCGTCATCGTGTAAGGTACGCGCTAACGATGAAAAGGGGACATGACGGTGAACGTGACTCGAGAGGAAATCCATCGCATAATTGATGAAATTCCGGAGAGCCAGTTGCCAATTGTTCTGAGGTACTTGAAGAGGTTCACGGATGCTTCCGACGACCCGGTGCAACGGGCACTCGCCAATGCGCCCGTCGACGATGAGCCTCAGACCGAGGAAGAGCAACGGGCGGTTCAAGAAGGCAAAGCGGACGTCCGCCTGGGCAGGACGTTGTCCACCGATACCTTAAAGCGTGAGCTTGGGCTATGACTTATTCCGTGAGTTGGTCTAGGCAAGCCTTACGCGATTTACAGAAGCTGGACAAGTCTACCGCCACAAGAATCATCGCAGCCGTCGAAACATTTGCAGAAACCGGCCGCGGAGATGTCAGGAGGCTCAGTAATGCCGACGGTGAATACCGCCTGCGCGTCGGGAATTGGCGCGTTCGGTTCATCCTGAATCATAAGTCGCACCTCGTTGTAGTGATTCGAGTTTTACCCCGCAGTGGAGCTTATAAACGTTGACCGTCCCGAACAACCATGTAAAGGGACTCATAATTCTTGACGGCCGCCCGCTCCCTCATGCGGAGCGCGGGCGGCTTTTTCAAGTACTTCAGGTACCAATCTTCTAAGTCGCGTCCGTTGCAGGGCACACGGTTTACCATTGGTTCAACTTGCGCTTCGTCCGGGTTGGGTTCCGGCTGCAATCCATAGCCCCACTAGAACGGCAGCACCGCCGACGCAGAACGTCAGCCTCAAAGGCTCGTCTAATGCCCAGTGGCCGAGTAGGCCCCCCACAACGGGCTGAAGGGCGAGAAACAGGTTGGCCCGGGCCGCGGAAGCATACTGCACTCCGGCATTCCACAAAAAGAAGGCGAGGGCTGTGGAAATTAAGCCGAGGTAGAGAACACTTCCCAAAGCCTCTGGCGTGGTCAATATTCGCCAAAGGGCGGGCCAACCGACCGCCATTCCTTGCATGAAAGCAATCGGGGTGACCATCACCCACCCGGTGACCAGCGCCCCGGCCGTCAAAACGAGAGGATCGGATTCTGACGCCGGCAAACGAGACTCCGCCCGTTGGACCAACACCGACATTCCCGCCCAGGTGGCCGCCGCCACCACCAGGCAGCCCACTCCTGCCCAGAATAACACTGGAGACTCCGATGAAGCCACCGCCCCCGTCGCACCGGCTGAGCCACCGTCGGCCCGCGTAGCAGAGCCAAGGATCACATCTCCACCAACCACCAGACCGACCCCGGCCAGGGCGATGATCACCGCCGTCCAAACCCGTCCCCCCACTTGCTCGCCGCTCCAACGGGCCATCAAAGCAGCGAAAACCGGGGAGGACGTTGTCACAAGTGCCCCGAGGTGGGCGGAAGTCCACGCCGTACCGAGAAACTGCGCCCCAATGGACGCTGCATAGCCGGCCGCGCCCACGGCCCCGTACCACAGCCAAGTCCGCCCATCCCGGGGCCAGGGCTGGTGCCGGGCCTTGAGCACGAGAGCCAGCATGACCAAGGCTACCGCGTATCGCAACCACAGCAGTACAAAAGCGGGAATCACATCGAGTGCAGCTTTGCTGATCACGTACATGCCGCCCCAAATGGCGGCCGCCACCGACAAGTAGACATAACCTCTCATTCTCGTCCCCTCCCCGCCGGAAATCCGGGCGGGGTCCCCGCCCGGTCTTACAACCCGAGCAGGGCAACTGGGACGTCTCGCTCAAAGGGCGGTTCCATCTCTCCCATCACCCCCATTGAGAAAAATCACACCTTTTCCATGGTACCACGACCCGGCCAGGGAGTGCCACCGCGGCTCACACACTCTCTTCCACCGCATCCCTCGAATGCCGGCGGCTGGCCACATCCTCGCGCCGCAATCTGCATAAAAACTGTTGCAGCCGGTCTGACTGGGGATGATCAAAAATTTCCTCGGGGGTCCCACTTTCGAGGATGATCCCTTCATCCATAAACACCACCCGATCTGCCACAGACCGAGCAAAGCTCATCTCGTGGGTAATAATCACCATCGTCATCCCATCGTCCGCCAAATCCTTCACCACCCGAAGTACTTCCCCGACCAACTCCGGGTCCAGGGCCGAAGTGGGCTCGTCCAGGAGCATCACCCTGGGGTGCATTGCAAGAGCCCGAGCGATAGCCACCCGTTGCTGCTGGCCGCCGGACAGTTCGTGGGCATACCGATTCTCCTTGCCGGCGAGCCCCACCTTTTTCAGCAGCGCCCGGGCCTCGCTCATCGCCTGCCCCTTGTCCATCTTTTTGACGGTCACCGGCCCTTCGATAATATTTTGCAGGACTGTCATATGTGGAAAGAGGTTAAAGGACTGGAACACCATTCCGATCCGGACCCGAAGGCGACGAATCTGTTCCTCATTTCTACGCTTTCGGCTGAACCGGTCAAAGTGAATTCTCTCCCCATCGATCACCAAGTCCCCTTCATCCGGGATCTCCAAAAAATTGATTGTCCGGAGCAAGGTCGATTTGCCACTGCCGCTGGGACCGATGATCGCCACCACTTCCCCCTCGGCCACTTCCAAGGTGATTCCCCGCAGGACAGGGTGGTGATGAAAACTTTTTTTAATGCCTTCGAGCCGAATCATAGCTCAGCCTCCTTTCTAACCGGTTTACATAATGCGCCAACGGATAATGCAAAATCCAATAAATCACCGCCACCAGCGTAAAAATCTCCAGGTTCCGGAAGGTGGTGTTTGCCAACTGCTCCCCGGTGTGCATCAGTTCATTCACCGTGATCACCGCAGCCAGGGACGAATTTTTCAACAGAATAATCGCCGAATTCCCGATGGGCGGGAGTACATTGCGCAGAGCTTGGGGAAGGATAATCCTTCTCATCGCTGTGGAATAGTTCATCCCGATGGAATACGCCGCTTCCATCTGTCCCTTGCCGATGGAACGAATCCCGGCCCGGATCACTTCCGCCAAATAGGCCCCTTCATTGATTGACAATCCCACCACCGCCGCCGCATACGGCGAAAGTTGGACCCCCGTCTCCGGGAGCACAAAATACATGTACATCAATTGCACCATAAGCGGTGTTCCCCGGATCGCACTAATATAGATCCGGGCGAAATTCGAGAGAACGAACTGATCGGAGATGCGCAGAAGCGCCATGACGAGGCCGATGACCAGGGCAATGATCAAGGAAAGCAGTGAAATCTGGATCGTCACCCACGCCCCCTGAAGGAGAATGGGAAGAAAGCTGGCGAGATCGGTCACGCGACATCATCCTCTCACTGCGATAGTCCCCACTTCTGCAGGATGGCGTGGAGCCGCCCATCTCCTTTCATTTGGTCCAATGCTTTGTTCACCGCTTGATCCAAGTCGCTCGCCCCCTTGGGCAATCCCAGGCAGACGTCCCCGGTCCAGTGAGGCTTATAATCCGACACCAATTGAACGTTCAAATCCGGATTGGTGCGCAGCATATACACCATAATCGGATAGTCGGCGACAAAGGCGCTGAGTCGGCCGTTTCTCACATCGGTAATCATGTCCCCGATAGACTTGTAGCTCTGCACCTGAATATCCGGATAATTTTGTTTCAACCCGGTCAGGAACACTGTCCCATCCTGGGCCCCAACCGTCTTGCCCTTGAGGTCCTCCAGGCTGTGGATACCCGACGTCCCCTTGGGTACGACCAAGCCCTCGCCATAATGGTAAACGGGGTTGGAAAAATCAATGATTTTCGCCCGGTCCGCCGTCTTAAACATCCCCGCCGAAATCATGTCGATTTTGTTCGACTGGAGAGAAGGGATAAGGCCGGAAAAACTGGCCTCCACCAGTTGGACTTTGACGCCGAGATCCTTGGCCACCTCGTTGGCGACATCCACCATCACGCCATCGATCTGGTTCGTTTTGGTGTTTAAGAATGTAAAGGGCACTCCGGTGGTGGTCACCCCGACCCGAATGGTTCCCTGCTGTTTAATCGCCTGCAGCGCGGACTGCCCGGGGGCAGGACTTGCTCCGTTGGATGCGCACGCCGCCACAAACCCCATCAATCCCAGTGAGAGAATCGCCATCCATTTCAATCTTCTCATCCTTGTGCACCTCCTGAATCGCTTTTGCCTCTCAGTGTTCCTGCAGCCGCTCCGCCAATGTGCGTCCCTGGGGCCCCCGGCCCGTCATCTCCGCCTGCCGGTCCACTCTGGCCAACCCCGCCTGTACGTACCGAATCCCAAGCCACCGCAGGGGCTCCGGCTCCCACGGCGGCGACGTGTGCTGCACCATGGGCAGGTCAGCCCATTCACCCTCTTTTTCTGCGATCAGTCCGGCCAGCACTCGACCCGCGAGGTTCGTGGTGGAAACCCCCTGTCCCACGTAGCCCCAGGCTCCGGCCAGTTTGCGCAGTGGATCGTACCAGAGATTCGGCAGCCAGTCCCGGGGAACACCCAGGGGCCCGGCCCAGGCATGAGTAAAGCGGATATCCTTCAATACCGGAAACCACGTCTTCGCTAAACGAACCAACGCCTCAGTGACGTCAGGACTTGACTCGTATTGCGGCTTGATCCGCGAGCCATAATGATACGGTTCCCCCCGCCCGCCAAAGAGAATCCGCCCATCTGCCGTCCGCTGCAAATAATCGATGCTGAGCCGGGTGGATCCCACCGCCTCCCGCCCTGCCCAGCCGATTTCTTTCCACACATCGTCGGCAAGGGGTTCGGTGAGAACGATGGAGGAATAGATCGGCACGACGGCGCGGTGGAAAGTTCTGATCTCACTCACGTAGGCCTCCGCGGCGATCACGGCTGCCAGCCGTGCCTCCAACCGGCCGCGGTCCGTCTCGATGACGGCGGGTCGCTCCCCTTCCCCCGCCTTGATCCGCAGCGCCGGCGTGCGTTCATAAATCCGAACCCCGAGTCGCTCCACCGTCCGGGCTAATTGCCGAACCAGCCGCCCGGGATGAAGGACCGCCGTATCGCGGTTATACAAGGCGGCCCGCAGGCCGACGATTCGAACATGGGCAGCGGCCTCCTCGGCGTCCCACCACTGGTAATGGGATTCCAGGCCCAGGGCGGCATACATCTTCATCCATTTTTCTAAAATGGGAACCCCATACTCACCCAGGGTCACCTGCATGGCCCCGCCCCGGTGCCAGTGCACATCCAGATTTTCCTCCTGGATCACCCGCTCGACTTCATCGACACTCTCGTACATAGCGGCTTGCATTCGTTTGGCCGTGTCAATCCCGAAGCGCCGGATCGCCCCCGAGGGGGTCAACGAAAACTTTGGCGTACACCATCCCCCATTGCGCCCCGAGGCACCAAAGCCAACGATGTCCCGCTCCACCATCGCAATCGACAGATCCGGATGGGACTTAGCCAGATAGTAGGCCGTCCACAGGCCGCTCAATCCCCCGCCAACAATCGCGACATCAACGGTCGTCGACCCTTCCAGGGACACTCGAGGCGTCAGATCATCGCCACAAGTCTCGAGCCAGAAGCTTTTGTGCGCATAGTCGGTTTTTGAATCGTCCGGCATCCTGGTCACCATCCATTTAGACGTTGAATGATCGCCTCGTCTTGTTGGCGATGCCGAGAAAGTTTCCTGTCCTCGGTTGTACATCCACGGGTTAGTCGAATACCGACGGCATGCCATTCTCTGTATAAAAATACACGGTGCTCTTCAAATGCTCCTTAATCGCCCTCGCGGCCTCAACGGGATCCCGGTTGGCAAAGGCCTGAAAAATGCGGTCGTGTTCCGCGAATACTTTTAAATCACCCAAGGCCTTGCTATAAAATGGATCCTTCAGAATCATGTAGCAATTCCCCCGCGCCACTAAAACGGCCACCTGCTGGTGAAGCACCGGATTCCCGGTCACAAGAGCCGGAAACTCGTGAATCGCTGTGTTGATGTCGATAATGGCCTCATAGTCCCGCACTTCGTAGGCTTGTCTCTCCTGTTCAAGGAGAGAACGAAGTTGAGCGACATCCTCGTCTCGACAAATCGGAGCCGCCTTTTCTGCGGCGTACCCTTCCACCAACATTCGAACTTCAAACAGGTGTTGGATATCGGTCACGGTGGGATCGATCACGAAGGCGCCGCGATACGGCACGATCTCAATCAACCCTTCCGCGGCCAGTCGTTTGAGCGCCGCCCGAACCGGGGTTCGGCTCATGTTCAATCGATGACTCAGCCACTCTTCAGACAGTGGCTGCCCCGGCAGCAGATGTTTTTGGATCAAAGCCCGCTTGATGCGGCGATAAGCTTCCCCCTCGGCACTCACTCTCGAAGACATGTCACCTGGCACCACAGCCCAAGGGCAGACACCCCCCGGCCGTTCTCAACCAGGAACTCACCTCCTCCCCTCTTGGTGGTCATCCGGGCGGCCCTTACCCCCCGTGACGGACGATCCACCTCTCTCCTGTACGATCCAGCCTCCAGGAGATGAACTATTGTATACGGTAATTGTATACGAAGTTACCGAAATCGTCAATATACTTTTCCCCACCTGATAGAAGCGGACCGCTTTCAAACAAATGTAATCCTAAAAATACAGTTGATTATACGGAGTATTCACTGTATACTGGTGGTATGGGCGCGCTTCTCCGCATGGGCGCCGTATTCGTTGACGAGGTGATCGCAAAGATGCGCAAAAACGAAGGGAAAAACGCCACTGAAGCTGATCTCGATACCCTTTACCGCATCGCCAGGCAATACTATCTGGAGAACTTTACCCAGGAGGAGATCGCGCGAAAAGAGGGGCTGTCCAGACCATATGTATCACGTTTATTACAAAAGTGTCGAGACCAAGGAATCGTGCAGGTCACGCTGGACTACCCCTTTCCAACTAACGTGGAACTGGAGGTGGAACTGAAACGACAATTTTCATTGGCCGAGGCGGTGGTCGCCGTCTCCGGCCGCCACGAAGAGGCCGGGGCGGTCATCAGCCGGGTGGGGGCATATTACCTCAGCACAACATTAAACAGCGGAGACGTCCTCGGAGTGTCCTGGGGCCGGGCTCTTCTGGGAATTGCACGGCAACTGTCGTACCGCCCGGACAAAGGGACAGACGTCGCCCAGTTGGTTGGAGGGGTCGTCAACACTGAGGTGCAGACCCAGGCCAATGAACTGGTGCAGACCCTCGCCCAGAAACTGGGCGGCAAGCCCTACTACCTGCCCGCACCGTTATTCACCGACACTCCCGAAGCGGCCGAGATGTTAAAGGGTGAACATTTGGTGATGGAGGGCATTCAACGCGCCAGAATGTCCACGGTGGCGTTGGTGGGTATTGGCTCAGCTTTTAGCAACGCGACCCTGCTCAAACACGCGAGATTCCCCGACGAAACTTCACGGGAACTTGAAAGACTGGGGGCCGTCGGGGATATTTGCGGCCGCTGGTTCACCTCCGAGGGAGTGTTATGCCCCTCGGAGCTCGACGGGCGCACGATTGGCATTACTCTGGAAGAACTGAAGCGCATTCCCAAAGTGATCGCAGTGGCTTATGGAAGCGAGAAGGTGCAGGCCATCCTCGGGGCCCTGCGGGGCGGACTCATGGATGTGTTGATCACGGACGACCGCACCGCCGCCGAAATTCTCGCACAACGCCGGTTTGTACTCAGCGTAAACGGGGAGGGGTCATGAGGTGAACATCGCCTTGGTCGGGGACGGCTTTGTCCACGCTGACATCATGGAGGCAGTGTTTCGAGAACTTTTCCCCAACGACACATACGTGAAGCTGGAAGTGGATTGGCCCTCCCGGCCGTTTCAGCGGAACGACGAGGTGGTGGAATACGTCGGCGACCCATCCGAACTGAGTTCGGTGGTCAAACAAGCGGACGTCCTCGTCGTCAGCGTCGCCCCGGTCACCCGGGCGATGATCGAGTCTTCTCCGAATCTGAAAATCATCGGATGTACCCGGGGCGGACCGGTGAACGTCAACATTGCGGCAGCCCATGATCACAATATTCCTGTGGTTTTCGCACCCGGGCGGAATGCTGCGGCAACAGCCGAGTATACCATCGGTATGCTCCTGGCCGGGTTGCGCAACATCGGCCATGGCCATGCCGCCCTTTCCCAAGGCCGATGGGTTCATGAATTCTATTTATACGAAAATGTCGGTTTTGAATTAGATGGTAAAGTCGCGGGTGTGATCGGTTTCGGAAATGTTGGCCAAAGGGTGGCGTACGTATTAAAGAGCTTGGGATGCACAGTCCTCTGTTACGATCCATGGGTCCCCCCATCGGCGATCGCCGCCGCGGGGGTATCTCCGGTGGAACGTCTTGAAGAACTTCTGCCACAGGTGGATCTTTTAACCTTACACGCCCGCCAAACGGCGGAAAACTATCACATGATCAGCGAGGAACAGTTGGCCCGGATGAAACCTTCGGCGTTCCTGGTCAACACGTCCCGGGGTGGATTGTTGGACTATGATGCGCTGTTTCGATCCCTGTCTGCAGGTCGTCTGCGCGGTGCCGCCCTGGATGTGTTTGAAGAGGAGCCTCCACCACTGGACCATCCGCTCCTACGATTGCCCAACGTGACCGTCACTCCTCACATCGCCGGCGCCACCCGGGAAACAGCAGCCCGAGGTACCCAGCTCGTGGCGGAAGCGGTGCGGGAGTTGTTGAACGGTGGTCGTCCTAACAACTGTAAATTCCCGGACGGGTGGTCGGCAAAAGGGAAGGTTGGATGATGTGTGAAGACCTCATCTTGACCATCGACGTGGGAACCAGCGTGGTCAAGGCTCTGATTGTAAACGGAAACGGCCACACGATTGCCAGGGCGGCCGAATCGATGAATGTCGAGTACTGTGGATTGCAGGCTGAACTCGACATGGAAACGGTGTGGAAAACCGTCGCGAGAGTCATGAGGTCCTGTTTAAACCGGGCCCCAAAGGAGCAGGTTGCCGCCGTGGGACTCACCGCCCAGGGAGACGGGTGTTGGCTCATCGATGCGGAGGGTCGACCCACCGGACCCGCGATCCTCTGGAATGACGGTCGGGCAAATCAGCTAGTTCAGCAGTGGGAGAGCGATGGAACGGCGGCACGATTTTTTACCCTTAATCACTCCATGCTCTTCCCAGGATCCCAAGGGGCCATTCTCAAGTGGCTGGACCTTCATGATCCCGACAGGCTTCACCGCTCTCGGTGGGCCCTCTACTGCAAAGACTGGGTGTTTTACCGATTGACCGGGATGGTACAGACGGATTTTACAGACGCTTCTCATCCATTCCTCAATATCCGAACTGGACAGTATTCGACGGATATTCTCGATCTTTTGGGCATCTCCTCTCACAGCCGTCTGTTGCCCCCGATCGCAACGGTGGAGGAAGGTCGACTAAGGTCTGACTTAGCTGGATTTTTGGGGCTGCGGCCGAGCTTGCCCGTCATTGCCGGACCCTTCGACGTCGTCGCCGCCTTGATTGGAATCGGAGCCAACCGGCCGCGGGTCGGCGGCACGGTGTTGGGGACGACGGTGGTCAACGCGCTGTTTCTGGACTCCTTACCGGAGAACCCAGTCCCCGGCGGCATGACCCTTTATGTGGCTCCGAACCGATGGTTAAAAGTGATGGCGGTGATGCTCGGTACACCAAATCTGGACTGGGCTCTTCAGAACTTGGCGTGCAAACGGGAGATGGATTCTACAAGTCTAAGTCACTACCTCGACTCCATTGGCGAAACCACCCGGCCCGGAGCGGGCGGGATCATTTACCACCCGTATCTGTCGCCATCCGGGGAGAGGGCCCCCTTTGTGAAACCCACGGCCCGGGCGCAATTTTACGGACTGTCTGTCTCTCACAGGACCGAGGACCTCATCCGGGCGGTGCTGGAAGGGGTTGCTTATTCCATCCGCGACGCGTATGAGGGGATTGCACAGGACTATTCGGCGATTCATCTAACCGGCGGAGGTGCCCAAAGCAGCCTCTGGTGTCAGATCATTGCCGATGTGACCGGCAGGGAGGTGGTCACGTTCGCTTCCGAGGAAGCGGGAGCCCTGGGAGCGGCCATCAACGCGGCCGTTAAGCTGAACATGTATCGGGACGTCCGGGCGGCCGCCGCGGCCATGATCCATGAAAAAGTGCGCTATTCCCCCAGTCCGGCGCATCATACGCTTTATTCGGAACGGTTCAAAATATACCGAGAGATCTACAGAAGGATGTGGAATATTTGGGACTTGGACGCGACCGAATTTCGGGTCTAGACCCGGAGATTTACTCAGATGCTCAATAAAGGCGGGAGGAACATGCCGGCGGTGATCGGACTCGACGTCGGGACCAGCGGCGTCAAAGGTGTCCTGTTGGACTCAACAGGGAGAGTAGCAAGCCAAGCTTCCGCTTCGTACGAAACCGATTTTCCGCGACGGGGATGGGCGGAACAGGATCCCGACGACTGGTGGTCCGCCACATGTACAGTCTTGCGCACCCTCATGGGGAGTGCACAGGGTTCACAAATCGACGGCTTAGCCATCAGCAGTCAAGCTCCAGCCTTGGTGCCCTTGGGCGAAAACGGACGGTGGATCCGACCAGCTTTAATCTGGATGGATCGCCGGGCAACTGAAGAAAGCAAAACCATCGTCCGGAGCGGAGAGTTCGGCCATTGCGACCCGTATTTTTTAGCACCGAAAGTCCTGTGGATGAAGTTCCACGAACCTGAGTTGTTCAGCCGGGTGCGATCCGTGGTACAGGTCAACGGCTACATTGTCTTCCGGCTTACCGGGGCTCAGACCATGGACGTGACCCACGGAGGTCTGACGTTGTTGTGGGATCCCGAACGTGAAGATTGGGATGCAATCAAGATCGCGCAACTTGACCTTCCACCCGACATATGGCCGCGCGTCGTCGAAGCCGTGGAGGTCGCCGAAGGGGTGTCGCCCGAAGCGTCTCGTCAGACGGGAATTCCTTCGGGAGTGCCGGTTTTTGGGGGAGCAATCGATGCGGTCACCGCCGCCCTGGCCACAGGAGCGGGGATGGGTCTTGAAGCCGTGGAGATGACGGGAACGTCGTCGGTGCTGGCGATGCGGGACCATCTCGCGTCCAGCCCGCCGGAGTGGATCCGCGTGCGGTATTTCGAGAAAGGCGTCCATTTACTCCTCGCACCCATGGTAGCAGGCGGAGGAGGGTTGAAGTGGGCCGCCCGGGTGTTCGTTGGCGAGAGGACGGCGAACCAAACGGACGCGGTCTACGCCGCCCTGGAGGAATGCGCCCGGAAATCCCGCCCTGGCGCGTGCGGTGTCCTTTTTCACCCTTACCTGCTCGGAGAACGATCACCGATCTGGAACCCTTTTGTCCGTGGGTCGTTCTCGGGCCTGTCCTTTCAAAGTACCCGCGATGACCTCATCCGGTCGATCTATGAAGGAATCGCCTTTGCCCTTCGCCATAATCTCGAACGGATCGACCCAGGCGGTGTCCTCGTCCGTGAACTCTGGGTGACGGGAGGGAGTGCGACCAGCCGATTCTGGAACCAATTGAAAGCCGACATTACGGGCCGTCGGGTGCGATGTCTTCCCGCCGCGCCGGGATCAGCCTACGGTGCCGCTGTTTTGGCCGGCATCGGGGCGGGCTATTGGAAGGACGCCCAGACTTATTGGCAACACGCCGGTGAGGTCCCAGGAGAGGTGTTTAACCCCTCCGAGATCTCGGGGTTATATGACGAAGCCTTTGCCCGTTACAAGGCGTTCTGCGAGAAACTGATTCGGGAATGAAGGAGCGTGACGAATTATGGCCGAGTATATCGAAGCGTTGAAAGAGGCCGTTCTCCAAACGGCGAAAAAAATGTACGCGTCCGGTCTGGTAAAAGGAACCTCCGGAAACGTAAGCGCCCGGGTTCCCGAAGAAGGATACATCCTGATCACTCCCACGGGCATTCCGTACGAAGACATGGAACGGGACGATATCGTGCTGGTGGACGAACACGGAGCGGTCGTGGAGGGATTTCGGAAACCCTCCAGTGAAGTGCCGATGCACACCCGGGTGTACCGGGATCATCCCTGGGTGCAGGGCATCGTCCACACCCATTCCCTTTTCGCCACCACCTTCGCTGTGCTCGGAGAGACGATTCCCGCCGTCCACTACCTGATTGCCAGCATGGGCACCACCATACCCGTGGCCAGCTATGCCACCTACGGCACCGAAGAACTGGCCGCCGGCGCCAGCCGAACCATCGGCCCCGACCATAAAGGAATTCTTCTGCAGAACCACGGCGTGTTGGCGGCGGGAACCAGTCTGGACGAGGCCTATCAGAATGCTGCAACGGTGGAATTTCTCGCAGAACTGTATTATCGGACGAGGTCCATCGGCCGGCCGATCCTTTTGTCGGATGAAGAAATCGCGCGGGTGGCCGAAAAACTAAAAAAGTACGGCCAAGAAAAATCATAACCGAAGTGCAGTCTTCGGATCAGAGTGGGGAGATGAGTGGACCATGAAGAGACACTCATGGATGGCCATGGCTTTGGGTGCACTGTTGTTAACGGCGTGCGGCGGTGGTGGTTCGACGAGTACCAGCGCCTCCACCGTCAGTTCCTACACAGGACCCTTCAACTGGAAAGCGGCCCAAGGCCAGACGATCAACGTGTTGTTTAATGAACATCCCTACGCCAATGCCATCATCAAACGTTTGCCGGAATTCCAAAAGGAAACTGGAATCACGGTGAAATACCAAGTGATTCCGGAGTCGAGCTATTTTACGAAACTGAGCCTGGACCTCGGGGCGAAAAATGGAAATATCGACGCGTTCATGACGGGGACGTACCAATTATGGGGTTATGCGACGGCGGGTTACATGGAACCCTTGGATGATCTCATTAAGAGTTCAAGCTGGACCAGCCCGGACTATGATGTTCAGGACTTTATCCCCAACGTTCTGAACGGCGACCGGTGGGACCTGAAACCCGGCAGCCCCGTGGGGACGGGACCTCTGTGGGCGATTCCCATGGGGTTTGAACAATACCCGATTACGTACAACGTCAAAGCCTTCCAGAAAGCCGGAATCACGAAACTGCCCACGACATTGCCGGAATTGGTAGACGTGGCAAAAAAACTCAACGGGTGGAACGGACCCGGCTCCTATGGCATCGCCGTACGGGGTTCTCGCAATTGGGGCACCATCCACCCCGACTACATGTCCCTCTTTTCGAATTATGGAGCTAAAGATTTTACGATTCAAAATGGCCGATTGGTAACTGGGGTGAACTCCCCCCAAGCTGTGG
Organism: Kyrpidia sp.; assembly: GCF_023512215.1. Lineage (NCBI taxonomy): Bacteria > Bacillati > Bacillota > Bacilli > Caryophanales > Alicyclobacillaceae > Kyrpidia > Kyrpidia sp. The sequence continues at coordinate 69,054 of NZ_JAILZZ010000003.1, forward strand.
AAATGACACAACTGTGGATCGATATGGTTCGGCACGGGGCGGAACCCGGTTGGGCGAATTACGATTGGTACCAAAATGGCGCCGATCTGGGTGCGGGCAAGGCGGCGATGATGTACGACGCGGACATCCTCGGTTTTTTCACCAACCAGCCAGGCGGCTCCAAAGAGGCGGGAAACCTGCGGTGGATGATGCCGCCCAAAGGACCGGACGGCCAACTCGGTTCGAATGAGTGGATTTGGTCCATTGCGATGAACAAGTACTCCACTCACAAACTGGCCACCTGGTTGTTTATGCAGTGGTTTACCAGCAAGCAGCACGATCTGTGGGGAGCCACGAATGGGTATCTCATGGACCCACCCCGTCAGTCGGTGTGGAACGATCCGAAGTTCGTGGATTATGTGAACAAGGCGGCACCGGGTTATCTCGAGGTGTTCAAACAGCTCAATCCCCATACGAAGATTGAATTCACGCCAGAGCCGGAATTCTTTAACGTGGCCACCCAGTGGGCGACCAAGCTACAGGAGATCGAATCGGGCAGTGTGGACGTGAAAACCGGAATGGACCAATTGGCGGACCAAATCAACCAGATGGTGGCCGATATCAAAGTTACCGGTCAATAAAGGGACCTCAGTGCATCCTGAGCCGTTCCGGGCAATGTAACTCTGCAGCCGGGGGAGACGCGATAGCGCCTCCCCCGCGAGGAGGTGGAAAAAAGATGGAAGACATTCAAGTGAACGTTTCCCAAGAGGGCGTCACCATTCCCCGGGCTCGTAAAAAGATCTCGGACAAATGGATTCCCTACCTCGTCATGGCACCGGGTCTGCTCATTACCATCGGAGTTCTCTATCCGTTCGTCTTGGCCATTTACGACTCTCTCACGGATCTCTCCTTTAACAGCCCGACGGTTGCCTTCGTCGGACTACAGAATTATGTCGACATGTTCCGGAGTCCGTCGTTTTTCCACAGCATTTACGTCACTGTCGCATACGCCGTCATTACAACGGCCCTGGAGTTGATTGTCGGTGTGGCCATGGCTTTGATCCTTCATCGCATGACCTGGACGGCTCACCTTTTTCAGTCGTTGTTTATTCTTCCGCTGATGGTTTCCACGGCCATCGCCACCCTGTTGTGGCGATTGATGACCAACCCGACCTACGGAATTTACACGCGATTTCTAGATATATTTGGAATTCATCATTTTCCTTGGGCAAATTCCCCCCGTACCGCCTTGTTGACGGTGGTCTTGGTCGATGCATGGGTTTACATTCCGTTCGTGATCCTCATCGTTCTCGCCGGGTTAAAATCCCTACCCCCCGCGCCCTTTGAGGCCGCGCGAATTGACGGCGGGTCGTTCTGGTTCACGTTCAGGAGGCTCACTCTACCCTTGCTTCGGCCGATCCTGATCATCGTCACGTTATTCCGGCTGATGGACGGGCTGCAACAATTCACCATCATCTACGCCATGACCGCAGGCGGACCCGGGGACGCCCTGATGAACATTCCCAATCTGGCATACGAACACGGTTTCTTGTATTTGACCTTCGGGCCCTCACTGGCTTACCTGGTGTTGCTATGGGTTTTGGTCTTTATCGTGAGCCGGCTGCTGGTGGCGTACTGGAATCGGATACGCATGCAAGAAGCGGAGGGAGAGTAGCATGTCAAAGGTACTCGCCGCCGGGTTTCGGGTGGTGGTGTTGATTGTGTACACCCTGTTTTCGGTGTTTCCACTGTTCTACATGATCCTGAACTCCTTTAAATCCGATGCCGATACCTTTACCACTTTTGTGGTTTTCCGGCCGACCCTGGACAATTATCGTGCGGTGTTCGGGGACGGCACCTTTGTTCACGCTCTGGGCAATACCTTGGTCGTGAGCGCCCTGGCCGTGGCCGTCGCCCTGGTGGTGGGAGTGCCCACCGCCTATGCGTTGGCTCGGTTTACGTTCAAAGGCCGTGAAGACATTGCCTTTACCATCCTATCCTTCCGATTCGCGCCTGGTCTGCTGATCGCCATGCCCCTGTACGTCATCTACCAGCATATCGGCCTCTTCGACAGCGTCCTGGGGTTGGTCTGGGTTTATCAATTGATTGCCCTGCCGCTGATCGTATGGGTGTTGCGCTCCTATTTTGAGGGAGTGTCCATCGAGGTGGAGCAGGCCGCCCACGTGGACGGCTACACACGATTAGGCGCATTTTGGAAAATTGTGCTCCCCCTCATCCGGCCGGGCCTTGTGGCATCTGCGCTCCTGGCGTTCATTTTTTGCTGGAATGAATTTACGTTTCCGTTGGTACTGGCAGGGGCCAACGTGCCGATGGTCACCGTCCAGTCGTTGAATTTCTTCAGTTCCAACGTCATTCACTACGGCCAGTTGTGTAGCGCGGCTCTGATCTCCGCCCTGCCGGAATTCATCCTCGCCCTGTTGATCCAGCGACATCTGGTTCGGGGGCTGAGCCTTGGCACGATCAAAGGTTGAAAGGGGCGAAATCTGGTGTCATCCTTACAAGTCATCGATGTTTCGGCCCAGTATGGCAAGCGCACAGCCCTGAAGGAAACCAACCTGCGGGTGGAAAACGGCCAATTTTGCGTCATCGTTGGACCGGCGGGGGCCGGAAAGACCACGCTGTTGAACGTCATCGCCGGGATCAAGCGCCCTTCGGCGGGCCATGTGTATTTTGATGACCAAGAGGTCACTGAGGTGCCCACTTGGGATCGGAATGTTGCCATGGTCTTCGAAAATTACGCGCTGTACCCTCACCTTACCGTGTTTGAAAATCTAGCATCGCCGTTGCGCCGGCTCAAATACCCCCGGGACCGGCTGGAACACATCGTGAGGGAAACGGCGGCCCTCCTTGGGATTGACCGCCTTTTATCCCAACTGCCCGCCCACATCAGCAATGGCCAGCGCCAACGGGTGGCCATCGGGCGGGCCATCGTACGCCCTTCCCACATCCTCTTGATGGATGAGCCCCTGGCTCACTTGGATGCAAAGATCGCCGGTACGATGCGGCTCGAGTTGAAAAAATTGCAGCAGCGTCTACGCCGCACAGTCGTCTATGTCACCCACGAATATCGCGAGGCGCTATCCTTGGCGGACTGGCTGGTGGTTCTCGAAAACGGGCAGATCCTTCAATCGGGGACCCCCCGGGAAGTATTTTATGGGCCGGTCAATCTCCGCGTGGCCCGGATGTTCGGAAACCCGCCGCGAAACCTGTTGATGGGGCGGATGACGCAGGAATCGGGACGTTGGAGGTTCCAAATCGCCGGGGAAGAGGCGCGGATCGAGTTTGGCAGATGTGTGGGACACGAAAAGCTGGGGGACCGGGATGTGGCCCTGGGAGTTCTGCCCGGAGACATAGATCTAGAGATCTCTACCGATACGCCTGGTGAGGTGGGTTCCCGACCTGGCACTGTTCTGCGAGTCCGGATCGCGGCTGTGGAGCCCCAAGGACTCCGCAACCTCATCGTCGCTGAGCTTGGCAAACAGCGTCTTCAATTTTTCACCAAAGCGGCAATCCGCCCCCGATCTGGGGAAATCGTCCCCATTCGGCTTCGCCTGCATCGGGCGATGCTGTTCGACCAGAACACCGGCGGGCGTATCGCAACCGGTCAAGAGGTGATGGTCTAGTGGCCGCGAGTTTAGAACTGCGAAACGTTTATAAACTCTATCCCCGCCGATCCGAACACTCCGTCCAGGGGTTGTCTTTTACCTGTTATCCCGGGGAATTCGTGGCCATCGTCGGGCCATCGGGATGCGGCAAATCCACCACCCTGCGCATGATCGCCGGCCTGGAGACTGTCACATCCGGGGACATTCTCATCGACGGCAAGCGTGTCAACGATCTAGAACCTCATCGTCGGGGAATCGGGCTCGCCTTTGAAACCTATTCGTTGTACCCTCCCCTTTCGGTGTTTGAGAACATTGCGTTTAACTTGAAGGCAAGGGGTGTACCTTCCGAGGAGATTCGCCGGCGGGTGGAGTATGTAGCACGAGCCACCGGGATTGAACCCTATCTTCAGATGAAACCGGCCCAGCTGAGCGGAGGGCAAAAGCAAAGGGTCAACATCGCCCGAGCCATCGTCCGTGAACCGAAAATTCTTCTGCTCGATGAACCACTGTCCCACCTCGACGCGGGGGAACGGAAACAGATGCGGATCGAACTCAAACGGCTCCACGAGGAATTCGGCATGACCACCGTGTTGGTCACTCACGACCAGCGGGAAGCCATGTCGTTGGCCGACCGGATCGTCGTCATGAACGAGGGTGTGCTTCAGCAATTTGATACCGCATACCAGCTTTACGCCGAACCTGTCAACTACTTTGTCGCCTCGTTCATTGGAGATCCAGGGATGAACCTGATACCTGTGGTTTTCGATCATCAAGACCAACATCTGGCCATCCGGTTTGAGTCGGGATGGACTTATGTCGACTTGGAAACCCCGGCGCCCCTATCCCAGCCCGTGTCCGGTTGGCTCGGCGTGCGTCCCGAGGACATTGCCCTGCACCACCGCCCTGGACCCAAAACGGTGGCGGCCGCTGTGAAAGTATCCGAGTTTCTCGGCGAGCAACAACAGGTGGAGCTCGACATCCAAGGGGTTGCACTGAGGGCCTTGGTGGACGGGGACCTCACGCTTGATCCGGGGCAGTCGGTGGCCATTTCGTTCCGGCGATGGTACGCATTCGACCGGCTCGACGGTCACCGCATCATAGAGTTTACCGAAGGCATTCCCGCCGCCGCCCGGTAAGGCGCCAGATTCCCGGGGTGTGGCCCGCAACCGGGCCGCCTCCACGGTTTCGAGACTGACGCTCTTTGCGCTCTTACTTTACCTTTTTCGTTTGCCCCTTCAGACTCGGGACCAATCCTTCCGTTGGATGAAGGTCTACCGCCTCCACCACCAGATCGAGCCGGACATAAGGAAAACCGAGGTGTTCCTGAAGATACGTTTTTAGGGCTCGCAACAGGCGGGTGGCCTTGGCGGGCAGATCGGGGCCTATTCTGTAAACCACGTGGAGCGCGAGATGGAGGGGTTCGCGGTTGACATAAACCACCCCGCGTACCCGAAAGGAAGGGTGGCCCTCTTGAACGACGGCCCGGATGCCCTGTTCCACCGCACGCGGATGGATGAATACTCCACCATTGTGAAACAACGGGAAGACCACCGTCAGGTCCGGATCTGAGTCTGGGGACCGGCTGATCCGGACCTTGGCTCGGCCCAAATCGGCGATTCCGGTGCCCAACACCCGCTCTCCCAACTCCTGGATTAACCGTCGGCCAGCCCCGCGAGAGAGCCTCGCCCCGACGGCGGGAATGGCGTGCATCCCTCGTTTCCGCCGGTCGCTGGCTTCAGTGAGATGTTGGACGCTGACCACGGACTCGATGGGAATCCATTCGATCTCCCCGCGGATGCCAAGTCGGCTACAGATCAGGCGGATCATCTTTTCCGACGTCCCAAGCACCAGACAAGTCGATGGCTGGAGCTGCTTCAGCGCCTCGGCCACCTCCTTCCGGTGGAGATCGTCTGCAAAAATCGCCCGGCGCGCCGCCCCGAGCTTGGTGAACTCAAATTTTGCCGAAGCCCCGGCCAGAGGGCGGCCGCGCCGAATCAGCAGACCGTCGTCGATGATGCAATCAGCCCCCACTTCTGCAGCAATGCGGGCCGCATGATGGCTTTTCCCCGATCCGCTCGGCCCCACCAACCCGTACACTTTCATCAAATCCTTCCTTTCCCCGCCCATGATCTGTCCGCACAGGGATTTATCTGTATGATATCATCGAAGCAACACCCTTTTTTACCCTGTCATCTTATTTGGGAGTGGTACCATGCCCGAATCACCCTTCCTTTTTCCCGGCCGTGAACAAGAAGATTTTAAAAAATCCTTGCCCATGCGGATCGCCGACTACATTGTGGTCCAGATCTTCCAAGGCCAGTATAAGCCTGGGGAGAGGCTCAAAGAAGAAGAACTCGCCGCCATGTTTGAGACGAGCCGAGCTCCGGTGCGGGAAGCGCTGTATCTTTTACAGATCAACGGACTGGTGGAGCGCCTGCCCCGCCGGGGGGCGATCGTTCGCTCCTACGCGGAAAAGGAGGTCCGCGACCTCTATGAAGTCCGTCTGGCGTTGGAGAACCTGGCCATGGACAGGATTGCAGAACGCTGGCAGGAGGAATGGGAAGCTGAGTTTCACCCGATCCTTGAACGGATGGCCCAGGCGGCGGAAGCGGGGGATGCGAAAACCTACGCCCGCCATAACGCCGATTTTCACTGGTTGTTGATGCGACTTGCCGGCAGTGACATCCTGTGGAATTTGTACCGGCAAACCACGTATCCCCTCAACACCTTGACGCGGCTGTCCACTCGAACCAAGGAGGACCTGTTCCGATCGACCGGTGAACATCGGGCCATCGTAGAGGCAATGCGGGAGCACAATTTTCGCGAGGCAAAGGCTTTGTTGAGCCAGAATGTGCAACACGGATTGGAACGAGTGCTTCGGGTGCGTTTCTAAGCCCGATCCTTCCAAACGGCCACGACCGGCAGAAAAACGATTCTCCCCCCGAAAGTCGTTTGACAATTTGAACGCTTGGTGTTACCCTTTATTCAGCGGATCAGAAAATCAGAAGGGGCGATTGTCTGAATCATTCACGTGCTGGAGGGAATAATTATGGTAGTGCACGCGAGTCCAACAACAGGAGGACAAAAAATGGCAAAGGCCCGCCTTGGGAAGCGTTCGCAGATCGTTTTGCCTAAGCCAATTGTTGAAGCTCTTCAACTTGAAGAAGGTACGGAATTTGAAATCACCGTTGTGGATGGTCGCATTGTGATGGAGCCTCTTGTGTCCGTTCCACGATCGCAAGCATGGTTTTGGACGGAAAAGTGGCAGCGGGAGGAACGTGAAGCAGAAGAAGATGTTCGAGCCGGTCGATTGACAACGATTCGCAACACTGACGATCTGGACTCTTACTTTGCACAATTGGACGCCGATCGAGAATGATTGTGCGCGTAACCCACCGATTCACGAAAAGCCTCGCGAAACTCGACCCGAAATCACGCAAAGCCGTCAAGAAAGCGATGGAGCTCTTGTTGGAAAATCCTCATCCATCTTTGCGGACACGGAAGATGAAGGGATACGAAGGTGTGTTTGAGGTAAGTGCCAGCATGGACATTCGCATCACGTTCCACTATGAGAAGCCCGACACCATTGTGCTTAGGAATGTCGGACACCATGATGACGCCTTGTCTAACCCTTGAAGATTAATGCGGTATAAGCCACCAGTTGACCCCAGGGTGAAGAAAGTACCAAAGCGTGGCTGGTCTTGTGGTTATAATCCTGGCGAACGTTCGCCTCGTAAGTCCCGTACCGGTCCGCTTTGCGATACGCTTTCTTTTGATTGCTCGAAAGTTCTACACCGACCACCCCCGCCATAAAATGTGATGACCTCCGTATGGTTACAGACACGGCGATAAGTCTAAAATTCCGTTGTCAGAATCGATCTATTCTTGCATTGACGTCGGGCATTGGTTGTTTTATACTGGGTACAGAAATTGTCGACAATCGACAATTCGCGTTTGTCCCTATTCAAAAGGAGGTGAGAGAGATGAGGGTAACGGTTCGCCAGTTTGAGCCGGGGTCGGCAGTTTGGCTGCAGCTCACCGGGCCGGTGGCGGTTCTGACGATCAAGCGGCCCCACCGAAAGAATGCCCTCAACCGTTCGGCCTGGGCGACCCTCGGGGACTGGGTGCGACATTTGCCGGCCAAAACCCGTCTCCTGGTCATTCGCGGAGCCGGGGGAGATTTTTCGTCGGGCAGCGACCTCAAGGAGTTCGCCTCCCTCACGGAAGCGGAGGTGAACCAAGCCTTTGAGCTGATGGAAAATACCATTGCAGCGGTGGAATCGTTACCCATTCCGACTCTTGCGACCATCGATGGTGGAGCCTATGGGGCCGCCTTTGTGCTGACCCTCGCCTGCGATCTGCGGCTGGGGACATCCCGCGCCAAGCTCGGGATCCCCGTCGGCAAGCTCGGCATCACCCTGCAGCCGCCCTTTGTCCGCCGCATCCTGCGGGAACTTGGGCCATCTGCAGCAAAAGATCTGGTGTTCACCGGACGCATCCTCGATGCCGACATGGCCCGGGCCATGGGAATTCTGAACGACGTGGTTCCGCCCGAGCACCTGACAGACCACACGATCCGCATGGTGCGGACCATTCTTCGTCAATCCCGCGCTTCAGTACTGGCCATGAAAGAAAGTGTGCGAAAAGTCATCGCCGAAGCCCAGATGGAGGAAATGGAACAAGCAGAAAACCGCCGTGGCCGCAACTGGGTGTACGGGCCCGATTTTTTCCCGGCCGTTTCCGCCTTTGCCGCAAAACGGGCACACCGCTTTGAAAGGAGGCCAGACGCGGTCAAAACCTGCGCGGATACACCGAGGGGGGATGGACAATGACCGATTTAGCGGGTTTGACCATCGTCGACCTGACCAGAATCCTGAGCGGCCCGTTTTGCACGATGTATTTTGCCGACATGGGGGCCGAAGTGATTAAGGTCGAACCCCCCGGGGGAGACGACACGCGAAGGTGGGGCCCGCCCTTCGTGAAAGGGGAAAGTGCCTATTATCTCAGTGTCAACCGGAACAAGCGGAGTGTGGTGCTCGATATCAAAACGCCCCTCGGTAAGGAAGCGCTGAAAAGGCTGATTCGCCGGGCGGATGTCGTGGTGGAAAATTTCCGTCCCGGGACGCTGGAGCGGCTTGGATTTGGCTTCGAAGTCCTGCGGCGAATCAATCCCCGGATCATTCTCGCTTCGATTTCTGGATTCGGTCAAACCGGGCCGTACCGGGACGATCCGGGGTATGATCTCATCGCCCAGGGGATGGGCGGGATCATGAGCTCCACCGGGCAGCCGGGCGGGCCGCCCACCAAGGTGGGTTTTTCCGTCGCGGACATCGGCGCCGGGATGTGGGCGATCATTGGCATTCTGACAGCCTTGTTAAATCGGGAGAAGGTGGGGGCGCAGTGGATCGACGTGTCCCTCCTCGATGCAGTGATTTCGTGGCAAACCTACGTAGCGACGAATTTTTTCGCCACGGGAGAAGATCCGACACCCGTCGGCAACGCCCATCCGAATATTGCACCATACCAGAGTTTTGCCTCTAAAGACGGTTATTTTAATGTTGCTGTGGGAAACGATGAGATGTGGAGGAGATTTTGCGAGGCAATGGGGCGCCCGGAATGGATGGAAGATCCGCGCTTCTGTACCAACTCCCGGCGGGTGCAGAACCGGCAAGAGCTGGTGGAGCTGCTGCAACCCTTGTTTCAATCGCGAACTACGGCGGAATGGGTCGGACTGTTTCGGAGTCGCCGAATCCCGGCAGGCCCGATCTATCGATTGTCCGAGCTCTACACCGACCCACAGCTTTTGGCGCGAAATATGATCCGAATGTTTCATCATAAAAAAATCGGTGAGTTTCGAACTATTGGCGTGCCGATCCATTTTCTGCATCAGGACCGGCAAGGGCGCGAGATCGCACCGCCGCCAGCTCTGGGGGAGCATTCCCGAGAGATCCTCGGGGGCTTGGGATTTTCAGAAAGAGAAATTGAACAGATGGTTGCCGAAAGCGCGAGAAAGTAAGGAGAGAGGGGGTTGTCATCAATGTCCCAAATCAAGGATGCCGCCCGCAGCACCCAAGTTCGGCGGGCGGCCATTGCCAGCACCATTGGCACGGCCATCGAGTGGTATGATTTTTTCCTCTACGGGACAGTGGCCGCTTTGGCTTTTCCTTATCTGTTTTTTCCAAAATCCGATGTATACGTCGGAACATTGCAATCATTTACCACCTATGCGTTGGGTTTCGCCGCGCGTCCCATCGGCGCGGCGATCTTCGGCCATTACGGGGATCGCCTCGGGCGGAAAGCGACGTTGATCATCACCTTGGGGCTGATGGGCGTGAGCAGCGCCATCATCGGGATCCTGCCGACCTACACGTCCATCGGTCTCTGGGCCCCCATCCTGCTCACGATACTGCGGATGTTGCAGGGTATCGGGGTCGGCGGGGAATGGGGCGGGTCGGTGTTGCTGTCCATGGAGTGGGGCAACCAGCGGCGCCGGGGACTGATGGCGTCCTGGCCGCAGATGGGGGTGCCCTTGGGCCTGGTGCTCTCCTCCGGGACGGTGGCTCTGTTTATCGCCATTTCTGGCCCGGGATTTCTCACCTGGGGGTGGCGGATTCCCTTTTTGCTAAGTTTGGTGCTCGTGGCCATCGGCCTGTTTATCCGCCTGCGAGTCATGGAAACCCCGTATTTCCAGAAGGTCGTCGAGGAGCGGAAGGTCATTGCGGTTCCCGTCGTGGAAGTGATCCGGCGGCATCCCAAGGAGATTGTCCTTTCCGCCCTGATCCGCATGGCTGAACAGGCGCCTTTTTATATTTTTATCTCCTTTGTTCTGAGTTATGGGAAAACAACCCTGGGATTTGGCGAGGGTTTTCTCACCCTGGCGACCACGACCGCGGGGATCTTGTCGTTGTTTACCATTCCCTTTTTCGGCCATTTGTCCGATGTGGTGGGGCGGAAAAATATGTATATGGCGGGTGCCGTGCTGGTGTTGTTGTACGCGTTCCCGTACTTTGGCCTGCTCGACACGAGAATCCCGGCGTTGGTCTTCTTGGCCATCATTGTGTCCATGATCCCCCACGACGCCCTGTATGGCCCCCAGGCGGCCTTTATCGCGGAACATTTTCCGACCAATCTGCGGTACAGCGGAGCCTCCATCGGCTATCAGTTGGCTTCGGTGGTGGCGGGCGGCCCGGCACCCCTCATCGCCACCTGGCTGCTCCACACATACGGAACTGGGTACTCCATTAGCGTGTACATCGTGATCAACGCCATCATCACCATCATCGCCACGGCCATGATGAGGGAACGGGCAAAGGTGGAGATCGATAAGGAACTGCCGGTTTAAAAAAGCAGGGCCATCGTAAGATTCCTCACAAGAACCATACCACACAGAGGAATCACGATGGCCTTCACAAACCGCGTAGCGCTTCGGAGCGGTCCGGCAGATCGCCATGGTCGAAAATCACAAAATCCACCGCCCCGTCCTCATGCCTCAAGTCTGCCAAGATAAACCGTTACCTGAAACATGTATATCAGTTTCAAACACCGACCCCTCACGGGACAGGGGCACCGGTCTTACTCGGTTTCCCGGTGCCGGCTTCCCGCTTGGTCGAAGACCGCCCTGCCGGGTCGGCGCCTACACCCTCTCCACGGGCGTTTTGCGCCTCGGATCCACTCCCGGCGGCGCCATCAACTGACCTGACCCGCGCCGGCCCTGCCGCGGTCTTGAAGAAACCCGTTTATCACCGTCGGAAGTCGATCTCATGAACCGTATCATCCCACCTGACCGTGGTTCGCGGCACCGGAGTTTCAGCGACCACCTGCCCACGGGAGATGACGTATCGGGGAAGGGGCATTCTCCGCATCAAATCCCATGTATCCTCGACGGGCAGAAGGTTGAAATTGGCCGGTTTTCCCACGTCGATGCCGTATGCATCCTCCACTCCCAAGGCTCGCGCGCCCCGCCATGTGATCATGTCCACGGCCGCCATCACTTCCCGCCGACCGGTCAAATGCCCGGCATGGATCGCCATAAACGCCGGGTGCAGGGGATTCCCGGTTCCCAAGGAATACCACGGATCCATAATACAATCGTTGCCCAGCGAGACATTGATCCCGGCCTCCAACAATTCTTTGATCCGCGTAATCCCGCGGCGTTTGGGATACGCATCAAAGCGTCCCTGCAGTGTCATGTTGGTGAGGGGGTTGGCCACCACATTGATGTCGGCCTTCTTCATCAGCGCAAACAGTTTGTACGCGTAAGCCCCATTGTAGGAGTGCATGGCGGTCAGGTGGCTAGCCGTGACGCGGTCTTTCATGTCGGTCTCCAATGCTCTGGCGGCCACCACCTCTACAAAGCGAGACTGCTCATCGTCAATTTCGTCACAATGAGCATCAATTCTGCGGTCGTATTTTTCCGCCATGGCAAAACAGAAGTCGATCGACTGTACTCCGTACTCTCTGATGTACTCAAAATGCGGAATGGCACCGACGACCTCGGCACCCATGCGCAGGGCCTCTTCGAGTAGTTCCGCGCCCCTCCCGCGCTCGTACGAGTATATGCCTTCTTGGGGAAATGCTACAATTTGGAGCGAAATCTTCGGCGCCACTTTCTCCTTGATTTCAAGTAACGCCTTTAAGCCGCTGAGGTTTGGCTCTGTCACATCGACATGGGTGCGGACATACTGGATTCCTTGGGCCAACATCCATTGCAACGCGACCGTCGCCCTTCGTTTCACATCTTCGATGTTTAACTTCGGCTTTCTTTCTGACCAGCATTGAATGCCTTCCCATAATGTTCCACTCTCATTCCAGCGGGGTTCTCCCGCGGTCAGAACGGCATCGAGATGAATATGGGGCTCCACGTAAGGAGGCAAAGCAAAAAGATCGGTCCCGTCGATCACATTTCGCACATCCCGGGTATCCTCAGTCTGTCGATCCGATGGCCGGATCGTGACGATCCGGCCATCCGCCACCGCGATATCCCAGGTATGTTCTCTGCCGTACAGTCGTACGCCTTTGACCAATAAATCGATCATGCGGCAGGTTCACCTCGTTCGATCCTCGCGTCGGGTTTGATTCTGCATTGAACATAGTGGAGAATCCCCGTTAAAATCATGGTTGGATATGTGGCACCAATCGAATTGGAGAGGACATCGACGTTCCGAACGGCGAGAAAGAATCCCACCCCGATCGCCCACACCGCCATGGTCCGCCAGTTGACGCCGCCGGTGTACGCGTACTCCCCCGAGAGGTCGGTGAATGCTTCCGCACGATAGCGACCTCTCCGCACGAAAAAGTAATCGACAATGACGATGGCGCAAAGGGGGCCAAACACCATTCCAATGTAATCCAGAAATACGATAAACGAATCAAGGAAATTGCCAACAACCAAAGGAACACAGGTGAGGACGGCCGCGACGATGGTGACGACCCACAGTGCGGCAATCGGCTTGATTCGCCGGGTGATGTTGGTGAGCGAAATGCCCGCCGCCATGAGATTCACCGCGTTCGCGGTGGTGCTGGTGATGATGATCACCAATAGCGCGATAACGCCGAGCCCCAGTTTACTGACGATGGTGCTGGGATCGGAATTATTGGGGTCATAGGTTCCGGTGCTGATCGCCGCGCCTATGGCTCCGATGATGCCAACAAACGCAAACCAAAACAAGCCCAGGTTTGCCCCGATCATCGGGGCCACCACCGCTGAGCGGGCGTTTTTCGTATACCGGGTGAATTCCGCAATGGCCGGTACCCATCCCAGGCTGAAGGCGGCCATCACATCCATTGCCTTCCCAAGCGGCAGCGTTTGATCGACGGGAGGCCGCCACGTCAGGATCTGCGAGAGCGATATGTGCTGCAGAACGACGACGGTCTCCCAAAGGCCCAGAATCAACACCAGGATGACGCCCACTCTCTCGATCATTTTAACAGAATGGTGGCCCAGTGCGATGGACACCAGGTGTAAAATGCTCATAATGCCGATTCCCAACAGCATGCTCCGGTTCCCACCCGGATCGCCCAGTGCCGGCCAACCCAATGTGTCTTTGAGAATATAACCGACAGAGATGGCCGCGATAAATGTATTGACGGCGGTCCACCCCAAAAACTGGATCGTGTTCAGAATCGAAGGCAGATAACTTCCTCGAATACCCAGAGACGGGCGGGTGAGAGCCATGGTGGACGTACCCACCTTAAACCCGATAAAACCGATGAGGGCCATGACAACGTAGGCGATAGGATTGGCAACCAGTGTAACCAGCGTCGCACCGGCAAATGCCGCACCAGCGACGACGCCGCCGACATACCAGGTGCCGTTGTTGGCGTTGGCGCCCACCCACGTGGCGAGGAGGTCGCCGAAGCCCAGATTGCGGTCGGCCGCCGCAACCGGAGCAACAGCCTCGTATTCCTTGATCGATGGTCTACTCATGTTTGTCACCTGTCCATGAACGCTCAACCGGTTTGGATTGGATCATTCGGCGAACGGTTCGAAACAGCAGCTCCGTCCCCAGCGCGAGATCCTCGGTTGACGTGAATTCCAAAGGATTGTGGCTGATCCCGTCTTTACAACGGACAAAGATCATGCCATAGTCACAGACGTACGACAGCGCCAACGCGTCATGAAACGGACCGCTCATCAGCGCCGGCAAATCATACCCGAGCCCTCTGCCTTCTTCCCGGATGAGCGACTGAATCCACTCCGCACAGTACCGCGGCTCGCTCCGGAAGTCGTCGCGAATGGTGTAATCAAGCCCGTGCCGTGCCGCAATTGATGCGATGGTTTCGCGCAGTTCGCGTTCGTACCGGTTCCGGCGTTCGAGGTCGATGTCCCGCAGGTCCACGGTAAACGTGACAGCCTCCGGGATGATGTTCCGGGAATTGGGGAAAACCTTCAGATCTCCCACCGTTCCCACGCCGGGGCTGCCTTCTTCTTGCGCGACAATCCGGCGCAGCGCGAGGATCGCCTCCGCCGCTCCGACCAACGCGTCCCTCCGCAGCGACATCGGAACCGATCCGGCGTGCCCGGCGAATCCCCGGAATTCAACCGTCAACCAAACCGGACCGGAAATGCCCGTGACCACTCCCAGAGGAACCTGCAATCGGTCCAGCACGGGCCCTTGCTCAATGTGCAGTTCCAAGTACGCATGAATACTGCCGGGCGGGTACACGGATTCCGCCATTCGGTCGGGATCGCACCCGAAATCCCGAAGTGCCTGCTCTCGTGTCACTCCATCCTTATCCGTGCGTTTCAGGTCCTCGACCTCCAGTCGGCCGGTGATTCCCCTGGAACCGAACAGCCCTTTCCCCCATCGCCACCCTTCCTCATCGCAGAACGACACCACCTCTACCGGCCGAACCGGCCGAATGCCCTGCTCCGCCAGTGCAGCGGCCGCCTCGACACCGGCAAGAACTCCGGCCGCACCGTCGAAGCGCCCGCCGTAGGGTTGAGAGTCCAAATGGGAACCGATCATCAGCACCGGAGCCGCCGCATCTTCCCCTTCCAGCCTGCCGATGAGGTTGCCGAAGTCGTCAATCCGAACCTTCATCCCCGCCTCTTCCATCCAACCGCCGACCAGGTCGAACGCTCGTTTTTCCACCGGGGACAAGGCGGGCCGACAGACACCTGTTTCCTCGATCTTGCCGATTTCCGATAGTTCTGCCAGTCGACGCGACAGCCGCTGCACATTGATGTTCATGCTCTTCCTCCTCGCTTTCCCGTCCGGGTTAAAATCGCGACATATCGGGCACAAAGACGTAAAAACCGGGAGGGGACGGTCCTCCCGGCACGCGACTTTCTACGGCAGCAACTCGACCATCGCGCCGTACGTTTCCGGCCTGCGATCGCGATAGAACTGCCACAGGTTCCGCACCTCGAGAATCATTTCCCGATCCAAATCCCCGATGACCACTTCATCTTTGTCTCGACTCCCCACGGCCACGAACTCACCGCGCGGATTGACCAAATACGACTGGCCGTAAAATTCGCCCATATTCCACGGCGCCTCCCACCCCACCCGGTTGATGGCCCCCAGATAATATCCGTTTGCGACGGCGTGGGCCGGCTGCTCGAGTTTCCACAGGTACTCCGATAATCCCGCTGTGGTCGCCGAAGGGTTGAACACGACCTCGGCCCCGTTCAATCCGAGAATCCTGGCTCCTTCCGGAAAATGCCGGTCATAGCAAATGTAAACCCCGACTTTGGCAAACGCCGTGTCGAAAACCGGGTAGCCCGTATTCCCCGGCTTAAAATAGTACTTCTCCCAAAATCCGCAGGCTGCGGGACCGGCCTGAACATGAGGAAGATGGTGCTTTCGATATTTGCCCAGGTATGTGCCGTCGGCATCGATCACCGCCGCCGTATTGTAATACACCCCCGGCATCTCCATTTCGTAGAGGGGCACAATGAGCACGATGCCCAACTCCTTCGCGAGATCCCGCATTCGGCTCACCGTAGGGCCGTCCGGAACCGGTTCCGCCGCGGCATACCATTTCGGATTCTGCTCCGTACAGAAATACGGCCCGTAGAAAAGCTCCTGGAGACAGACGATCTGTGCGCCTTTTGCCGCCGCTTCCCGAATCAGGCCGATATGTTTCTCCACCGCGGCGGCTTTGTGCACCTCCACCGGTTCATGGCCGTCCACATCGTGATGTGCCTGAATCAACCCGATTTTAACAAAACGCTGCATCGATACATACCCCTTTCGCTTCGTCGATGGAAGGAACCGCCCCGCACGAAAGACACGATCACAGATGGACCGGAGTGAACCGCCCCGCGCGCAGGAACGACCCCATGCCCGGTTCACCAAGGAAGGAATCGCCGTCCACGATCAGGTGGCCTCTCAAAAACACTTTGCGGGGCTTTCCTTTCACCCGCATGCCTTCAAATGGATTGTAATCGACGTTCATGTGGTGGGTTTCCGCGGTGATGGTCCGTTCAACCTCCGGATCCCAAATCACAATATCGGCGTCACTGCCCACGGCAATGGTCCCTTTTCGCGGAAAGAGGCCGAACAGTTTCGCCACATTCGTGGAGGTGAGGGCCACGAACTTGTTCAGGCCGATCCGCCCTTCGTTCACCCCGAAATGGTACAGAATCGCCATCCGATCCTCGATGGTCGGCGCCCCGTTGGGAATGAGGGAGAAATTGTGGAGTCCAAGTTCCTTTTGCCCTTTGAAATTAAATGAACACTGGTCCGATCCGAAAGCCTGCAACTCCAGATTGGCCAGCTTACCCCACAGGACATCTTGGTGCCATTTTTCCCGGAGAGGCGGCGACATGACGTATTTGGCTCCCTCAAACCCGGGACGGTCATAATCGCCTATATCGCAGACGAGATACTGCGGGCATGTTTCCCCATAAATGGGGAGTCCTCGTTTTCGGGCGTCACTGATCGCATCCGCCGCCTGGGCACACGTGACATGAACCACGTACAGCGGCGCCTTGGCGATCTCCGCCAGCCGAATCGCCCGAGCAGTCGCCTCTCCCTCGGCCTCGGGAGGACGGGTCAGCGCGTGGTATCTGGGCTCAATCTGCCCTTTGGCCAGGGCCTCCCGTACCAGCACGTCGATCACATCGCCGTTTTCGGCGTGGACCTGCACCAATGCCCCCACATCCGCCGCCATGCGCAGGGTTCGAAACAACGTTTCGTCGTCGACCTGAAACGTTCCCTTGTAAGCCATGAACACTTTGAAGGAGCTGACGCCTTCTCGCTCGACGACGTCGGGAATCTCCCGCATCACGTCTTCCCGCAGATCCCCGATCATCACGTGAAAACTGTAGTCCACCGCCGCTTTGCCTTCGGCTTTGCCGTGCCAAATGCGGACGGCGTCATGCAGGCTTTGCCCTTTGGCATGCAGGGCGAAATCGATCACTGTGGTCGTTCCTCCGAAAGCGGCGGCGATCGTCCCCGTGCGAAAGTCGTCCGCTGTCACCGTACCCCCGAAAGGCATATCCAGGTGAGTGTGAGGATCAATCCCGCCCGGAAAGAGATAACAGCCCGTGGCGTCCACCACGTCGTGGCCCGCCGCGGGGAGGTTTGCGGCAATACTTGTGACGATACCGTCCTCGATCAATACATCCGCCCGAACGATATCTGAGGCAGTGACGATGGTGCCTCCGCGAATCACCGTGGACACACTGATCCCCTCCTTGGATGGCTGTGAACCTCATCACACGTAATCGGACAACTGCACAATTTGCTCTCCGGCCTGTTGGATCTGTCCCGCCAGGTCTGGGGGGGCCGGCCCGTATCGACCCGGACCATGTCAATGCAGTCGACGGGACAAACCATGGAACACAAGTTGCATCCCACACACTCGGACTCATCCACGACAAGCATCGTCCTACCGGATTCCGTCTGCACCCGGTCGATGCACTGATGCGCCGCATCTTCACACGAAATGTAGCACTTGTTGCACTGGATGCACCTTTGCTGGTTGATCCGGGCGACGATTTTGTACTCCAAATTCAGATCGCTCCAGTCCACGTAGCGGTGCACCGCCCGACCCACCAACTCCATCACCGAGGCCAACCCTTTTTCGTCCAAATAACGGTTGAGCCCGTCGATCATGTCCTCCACAATGCGAAACCCGTGGTGCATCACCGCGGTGCACACCTGGACGCTGGTTGCCCCCATGAGGATGAACTCCGCCGCATCCCGCCAGGTGGAAATCCCCCCGATCCCGGATATGGGAACCCGAACCTCAGGGTCGCGCGCACAGTCGGCCACCATGTGCAGCGCGATCGGTTTGACCGCCGGACCGCAGTAGCCGCCGTGGGCGCCGAGTCCGTCCACGTGAGGAATCGGATACCAGGTATCCAGATCGACGCCGATCAGGCTGTTGATCGTGTTGATCATGCTCACGGCCGCCGCGCCGCCTCGCACCGCCGCCCTGGCGGTATAACGCACATCGGTCACATTGGGGGTCAATTTGACGATGACCGGCACCTCCGACACTTCGGTCACCCAGGCGGTGGTTTGTTCCACATATTCCGGAACCTGCCCCACCGCCGACCCCATCCCCCGCTCGGACATGCCGTGTGGACAGCCGAAGTTCAACTCGAAACCGTCCACTCCGACGTCCTGCACTCGTTTGACCAGTTCTTGCCATCTCCGCTTTTTCGGTTCCATCATGAGTGACGCGATCACCGCCCGATCCGGAAACGCCCGCTTCACCTCGCGAATTTCCCGAAGGTTATCTTCGAGCGGCCGATCGGTGATCAGCTCAATGTTGTTGATCCCGACCATTCGCATCCCTTTCACGTTCAGAGCGCCGAAGCGCGAAGAGACATTCACGATGGGGTCGCCGAGCGTCTTCCAAACAGCCCCTCCCCAACCGGCCTCAAAGGCGCGCATGACCTGGTACCCGCTGTTCGTCGGCGGAGCTGAAGCGAGCCAAAAGGGATTCGGGCTCCTGATCCCGGCCAGATTGATCTCGAGATTAGCCATCCTGTTCACCCCCACTTCTCTCCGAACCGCCCACCAGCAGATGGTGCACCGCCGCGGCCGCCCGTTTCCCCTGCTCGGCCGCTTCGACCACCATGGCTTCTCCCCGCCCCTTTTGAAAGACACAATCCCCGACCGCGAAGATCTTCGGATGACTGGTCCGCATCTGTTCGTCCACGCGGATGACGCCGTCGTCATGAGTGAGTCCGAGCCGATCCACCAGTTCCGTTCGCCGCGATTGGCCGATCGCCCGGATAACGGCATCGGCCTCCACCGTAAACTCAGACCCAGGTATGGGAACGGGACGCGGCCTTCCTGAATCGTCCGCTGCGTCCAAACGCATGCGCACGAATTCCACCCCGCGCACGCGCCTTCCATCGGCAAGAATTCGCACCGGCGCACACAACCAACGAAATTCCACCCCTTCCGATTTCGCAAAATCGTATTCCGAAGGGTAAGCGGTCATTTCCCGTTCAGTGCGGCGATAATACATCGTCACCGATTCCGCGCCGATGCGAAGGGCGCAGGTGGCGGCATCCACCGCAGTGTTTCCGGCTCCGATGACCGCCACTCGCTTCCCGACTTCCGGTAATCTTCCGTCTTTTACCCGCTCGATGAACTCCAGGGCATCCCACACCCCGTCCGACTCTTCACCCGGGATGCCCAGAAGAGGCACTCCTCCCATACCGAAAGCAAGAACGACCGCGTCGTACTCGTTGACGATTTTCTCCACAGGAAAATCCTCCCCGACCCGCACCCCGGTACGTATCACCACCCCAAGACGTTTGACCTGTTCCACCTCCCATAGAGCCACCTCCGCCGGCAGCCGGAACGGCACGATTCCATAGGTGTTCAATCCCCCGGCGCGAGATTTGGCTTCATAAACAGCCACCTCGTGTCCGAACAGAGCCAATTCCCGAGCGGCGGAGAGTCCCGCCGGCCCGGCCCCGATCACCGCCACCCTCTTCCCGGTCGGCATGCCTGAAGTAAAGAGGTCGACACCCTGCTCCCGGATCCAGTCGGTCACATAGCGCTGCAAATCACCGATCCGGATCGGGGCCCTTTCCTCACTGAGAACGCAGGCGCCCTCGCACAACTCCTCCGTCGGACAGACCCGGGCACAACTGGCACCCACGGGGTTGGCCTCCAAAATCACCTTTGCGCTTCCGATAAAATTACCTGTCGTGATTTTCTGGATAAAAGAAGGAACATCGATACGGGTGGGACAGGCTTTCGTGCAGGGAGCATCATAACAGTAGAGACAACGGTGAGCTTCTTGAACGACCTCCCATTCCGAAAGAGGCGGATGGATGCTCTCCTGCAATCGATCGCCGGCCCGGACGGCCGTGGAATCTATCATCTTCTCCACTCCCCTCCTCTCAACCTCCATGTCGCCGTATGAAACCGCCCATCTTAAGGTGATGGATTCTAATCTTTAATGTAATAAAAACATACATAAATAGCTTCATACACTTTGTCTAGTTTCACGATCACCTTTTCATACAGCACGAATGTGATCGACTCTTGCCCGAAAAAGACTTATTCCGTAATATAATAATACATAAATATAACACATAAACAGAGGAAACACATCTTTCGCACAGAGAGGGGGGAATTTCATGTTAACATCCCTTCACCCAGAACCGGAGATTTTGGTGGACCAAGTGTCCATGCGATTCGAATCTTCCGGACAATCGGTCATGGCCCTTGAGTCGGTAAGTTTCGCGGTGGCAGCGGGAGAATTCATTTCCTTACTCGGTCCGTCGGGATGCGGCAAGACCACGCTTCTCAGGTTGATGGCCGATCTTCTCGAACCCACCGAGGGCAGAGTTCTCGTATCCGGGACCGATGCAAAACAGGCGCGGCTCGCACGGAGATACGGGATCGTATTCCAGCAACCTGTTCTTTATGACTGGCGTTCGGTACAAAAAAACGTGGAGTTGCCATTGGAGATTCTGGGCACAAGTCGGTCCGAGCGCAAGAAAAAGGCCGCCGAACTGCTCGCCTTGGTGGGTCTCGAACAGTTTGCCGGGCGCTATCCCTGGGAACTGAGCGGCGGCATGCAGCAACGCGTCGCAATCGCCCGGGCCCTGGCCCTGGATCCGCCGATTCTCCTCATGGACGAACCCTTTGCCGCCCTGGACGAGTTCACCCGAGAGCGGTTGCAGGACGAACTCCTGCGCATCTGGTCCCGTACCCGGAAGACGGTGATTTTTGTCACCCACAGCATTCCCGAAGCAGTGTACCTGTCCGATCGGGTCATCGTGCTGTCTCCGCACCCAGGGCGGCTCAACACCATTACCGAAGTGCCTCTTCCGCGGCCGCGGTCGCCGGAGGTCCGGGAGAAGCCCCAGTTTCATCAACTGGTCGACGACATCCGGCGGCGCTTTTATCATTCGATCAACGATTCGGCGTAAAAGGGGGCAACCGACATGTCGGTCGTTCGTCTATCCGCGGCCCGGGTCTCCGGATCCTTGGCCCGCTGGGGGCCGACCGCGTCGCTCATCATCGCGCTCGCAGTCCTGTGGGAAGGACTCTCCTGGATCCTGGCGAACGTCGCACGGGTCCCGCTCGCCCAGTCAAGGTTGCCCTATGTTCACGAGGTGCTCAAGACCTTTGCCGTATACTGGCCAGTCCTGGCCAAAGAGGCATCCGTAACTTCTGTAACAGTGGCGGAAGGTTTTGCTCTCGGCGCATTTACCGGCGTGTCGCTGGCCCTGCTGATGAGCCTGTCCAGGACCGCGGAGCGCATCTTGATGCCGTATGCCACGGCGTCCCAGATGGTCCCCATCCTTGGATTGGCGCCGATTATCTACGGCATTGTGCACGACGAAAACGTCGCCCGGATCCTTATCGCAGCCTATGTCACATTCTTTCCCGTCGCACTGAACACTTTGCGCGGGTTGACCGGCACCCCGCCCCAAACGGTGGAATTGATGAAAACGTACGCGGCGTCCATCTGGCAAACGTATTGGAAAGTTCGTCTTCCGGCGGCGCTTCCGGCCCTCGCCGGCGGGATGAAAATCGCCGCTCCCCTGTCGGTGACCGGGGCGATATTGGTGGAGTTGATGGGCGCCCAGCACGGCATCGGGGTTCTCTTGTTGCGCAACCTGTATTATGGTCCTTCCCACGCCTATATGTTCTGGGCCACCCTGATCACCGGTGCGCTCATGGGCTTGGCGGGATACGGTTTGGTTCAAGTAATCGAGCGAATTTTTGTGCCGTGGCAGCCGGAGTTTCGGAGGAAAGGAGGCGCAAGGCCGTGAACCTGCCTCAGGCCCCGTCCAATGAATGGCCGTCTCCCCAGGTCGCCATGCAACCGGAAACCAAACCCGATGAGACCCGTTCCTCCGGGGGAGTGCCGAGGAGCGGATCCAAGGGACATGGGGCGAAATCCTTCGGAGCCTTCGCCTGGCCGGTGATCGCGGGGATTCTGTTCTTGGCTCTCTGGCAGGGAAGCGTCTTTCATCGGATCTTCGGTCTCCATCCCTACCAACTGCCGCTCCCCTCGACAATTGCAGCGAGCCTGGCCGAGAACCGGGATATTCTGCTTTCCTACACCGTCTATACGGGAGCGGAGGCCTTTTTCGGTTTCCTCCTGGGATCCGCCCTGGGTTTCGCCGTCGCCCTGGTCGCCGCCCTGTGGCCGAAGATCGGAAAGGCCGGCTTGGGACTGACCGCGTCCGTCAACGCCGTCCCCATCGTGGCGCTGGCCCCGGTCATGAACCTGTGGTTCGGGGACGGTATGGGATCCCGGGTTGCCGTGGTCACCGCCGTCACCGTGGCCGCCATGGCGGTCAACGGATACAAGGGCCTCACATCCGTGGATCCGGCCGCCCTCGATCTGATGACCACCTATGCGGCTGGCAAAAGAGACGTCTTTTGGCGACTTCGCCTGCCGCACAGTCTGCCCTACGTGTTCACGGCAATGAAAATCAACGCCACCGCGGCAATGATCGCGGCCATCGTCGGAGAATTTTTCTTTTCATCCAAGGGCTTGGGCTATCTTTTATCCAATCAGATCAAGGTCGCCCAAATGCCGCTGGCATGGGCGTGCATTGTTGCGGCTTCGGTGATCGGCATTCTCTTTTACGCCGTGCTCGCCCTGCTGGAGCGGAGGGCCGTTCCTTGGCATCCCTCTTATCGAAGTTCTCGAAATCCATAACCGACGATGGTCAAAAAGGAGGATCTCTCATGCTTGAAAGAGCAGCAGACGCAGTGAAAACTGCCGTTTCGAAGATCTCAAAGGGGTTGCTTCCCGCCTGTCTCGCAGTGGGTCTCGTTGCGCTGACCGCCTGCGGAGGAGGGGGGCAGGAGGGCAGTTCACCCGCCGGATCCGGAAGCGGCAGTGGGCCCTCGGCCAAGGTCAAACTCCAACTCAAATGGGTACCCCAAGCCCAATTTGCCGGATATTTCGTCGCAAAAGAAAAAGGATTTTACAAAGATGAAGGCCTGGATGTGGAGATTCTGCCCGGTGGACCGGACATCGTGCCGGAACAACAAGTCGCCAACGGTGCCGCCGACATCGGTGTCGACTGGGTGGCCTCCCTGCTCGCCCACCAAGAACAGGGGCTGCCGTTGGTGGAGATCGCCCAGATTTACCAAAAGAGCGGCCTCATCCTCATTTCGAAAAAAACCTCCGGGATCAACAGTCCTGCCGACCTGAAGGGAAAAAAGGTCGGCAACTGGATGGGAGGCAACGAATTCGAACTTCTGGCCCTGTTTGACAAATACCACCTGGACCCAAAGAAAGATTTGCAGTTTATCAAACAAGGATTCACCATGGATCAGTTCCTGACCGGACAACTGGACGCCGCTTCGGCGATGACGTACAACGAATACAACGTCGTGTTGGAACAAGGCGTGTCCCCCGGAGATTTGAACATCATCGACATGAACAAGGAGGGGGTCGCCATGCTCGAAGACAACCTCTTCGCGAACAAAAACTGGCTTTCCTCCAACAAAGACGTGGCGGTCAAATTCGTGCGGGCATCCGTCAAAGGTTGGAAGTACGCAATCGATCATCCCGATGAGGCGGTGGACATCGTCATGAAATCCGTGGAACAAGGCAGCACCACCCGGGATCATCAGCTCAAAATGATGCAAGAAGTCGCCAAACTCGTCCTGCCCCAAGGGATGGATCCGAGCAAGATCGGCACCATCGACGATCAACTGTTTAAGCAAACCGCGGACATCGCTTTAAAATTCGGCGTCATCCACAAACCCGCGGATCTCTCCACCGCCTACACGAAGGAGGTTATCGATGCCGCACTGAAATAGGCCAGTGTATCGGTGAGATGTCAAGACCCCCGACCGGATACCAACCGCGGGGGCTTGACATGTCGGATTACCACGTCTTTTGGGAGTGCGGCCTCCTTCCACGTGCTTTCTCAGCCTTCAGCACAGCCCGTTGTGGCACCTGGCTCAATCTATCCGTATTAATTTTTCAAGACGATTTTTCACAAAAGGCCACTCGGAGTCGATTATACTGTAATACACTGAGTCCCGTACATATCCCTCACACACAATACGATGGCGCCGGAATACCCCTTCCCTCACTGCTCCAATCCTTTCGATGGCACGCTGAGAACGCAGATTGCGTGCATCTGTCTTCAGTTGAACACGGATGGTTCCTAGTTCCTCAAAACAATAACTCAGTAACAGATACTTGCATTCCGTATTTACACAAGTTCGCCAGACCTTTGGGGTGAGCCACGTCCACCCAATCTCCAGGTGCCGATGTTCTGCAGATATATCTAAAAAGCGTGTACTTCCCACCACTTTGTTCTCTTCTTGTTCGATGATTACAAAGGGGAATTCGGTCCCTTGATCTCGAGCATCAAGAGCATGCTGGACGAGCCGTACCATATCACCTTTTGTCTTAACTTTCACCGACATGTACTCCCATATTTCCGGATATTTTCCCGCCTCAAACAGAGCATCTACATGGGATTCCAGCATTGGCACAAGCTTTACATGTCTTCCAATCAGTTCAACAGGTCGAATCTCCACATTATCAGCCACCTCACAGGAAGATCTATAATACTGCTAATAAAAAATATCCGGACTAAGATATGTGTACCAAGATCATGATTTCCATTCCGGACTGTAAGGGAAGGGCTTGCTAACGGTCACTCTTCCCGCATTTCACAATATATCGAGCTAAACGGCCGCTAATGTCGTATCTTTGCTTCACTGCGGTATTCCACACTGTTCTCGACAGTCCCTTCCCATTCCCAAATGACGTTGACACTGACAAAAATGACAAAGTCAAGAGCCAACAGTAGGTCATCACTACCGAAGTTGTCCGGCTCCTTGGTAAGGGTGCAAACTGGTCAGCAGCTGTCCTTCCTCAAACCGGCTCAACCGAAACAGGGACAGATCAATCTTGGGGTCACCACTGTGCCCTTCCAGGATGCAAGATGCCATCATTTCGCCGACCACCGGAGACAATTTGAAGCCGTGCCCGCTGAAACCGGCACACAGGTACAACCCTTCCACAGGAGACGAACCGATCACGGGATTGTAATCAGGGGTGACCTCATAGGCCCCCGCATACCCCGTCACCAAGCGCGCTTGGCTCAGGGTGGGAAAACGTGTCATGAACTTGTTCGCAGCCTTCTCCACATATCCATCATCCACACCTCGTCCGTAATCGTCGGGATGGACGAACTCGGGTTGGGAATGATCGCTGTTGCCGACCAGAATATGGCCGCTTCCCTCCGGACGTCCGTATTGCAGATTCACCAGATCGGAATATACAGGGACCGACCCGAGAGGAGTGCCCGGATCGATCAGCAACAGTTGTTCGCGCTGAGCTCGAATTGGTACGCGAAACCCCATCGTCTCCGTCAAAAAGGGCGTCCAAACCCCGGCAGCCACGACGACAACCGGGGCGTACACCCGGCCGAAAACGGTCGACTCGACCCCCTCAATGCGGCTCCCGTCCGGCGACAAAAGAATCCGATTCACGGGACAGGACTGGACAATCTCCGCCCCCGCCTCCCGAGCCAGTCGGGCGTATGCCTGAACAGTCAGTGCTGGATCAGCATGTCCTCCCAAGGGTTCATAGGCAAATCCGGTAAAGTCCCCCATCTCCATCTGCGGCCACAATCGGCGAGCTTCTTCTGGATTCAAAAATCGGGTGTCAATCCCCACTTCCTGCAACATCCGAAGGTTGGCGTCAAGCGCCGCGAGATTATCGGGACCCACCCCGACCATGTAGCCGATGGGCCTGTAACCGACATCATCTCCAAGGACTTCATGGGAAAAACGAAAGGTTTCTAAGCTTTTCCACGCCATATAGGCCAGCACCGGATGACCGTAATGGCACCGGAGCACACCGCTCGATTTTCCGGTTGCTCCTGAACCGATCACGTCTCTCTCCAGGGTGAGAACGCGACCCACTTTCCGTTTCGCCAGGGCATGGGCGGTACTACACCCCATCAGTCCGGCACCCACAATCACCACATCCGCCGTTCGGATCTCTTGCACCCGTCATCCCTCCCCGCCGTCACTTCGCACCGGGAATCCATTCTGTTCCCGCCAAGGGCACTTTGGCCATGGCGGCCGCCTCCACCGTGAGGGCCCGCAAATCCTCTCTATCGAGGTTGTGCACATTGGATTTCCCGCACGCGCGGGCAAAAAGTTGAATCTCCTGAATCATCGAGTACAGGAAATTGGCGACCCGTTCCGCCCCTTCCTCGGGATCAAGCCGCGCCTCCAGGTTCGGATCCTGGGTGGCGATGCCCACGGGACACAGGCCCGTGTGACAATGATGACAGGCATAGGGTTCGGCCCCGATCGCCCTGTAGTCATCTGTGTAGATTGGGCGGTTACAGTTGAGGGCAATAAGGGCGGCCGTTCCGATGGCCACGGCGTCCGCACCCAAGGCCAAGGCCTTGGCTGCGTCCACGCCGTTGCGAATGCCGCCGGCGATAATCAACTGAAACTCTCCTTCGACTCCCATGTCCCGAATCGCCCGACGGGCCTCGGTCACTGCAGCGAGGGTCGGAATGCCGGTATGATCCATCAGGGGATCCGGGGCAGCGGCGGTTCCCCCCTCCATCCCGTCCACCAGCACCGCGTCCGCCCCGGCCTTTACCGCAAGCTTGACATCTTCGTAGACCCGGGTTGCTCCAAGTTTGACGATAATCGGTATCCGCCCATCGGTCACACTCCGCAATTCTTCAATTTTGATTACTAAATCGTCCGGGCCGATCCAATCGGGATGACGGACTGCGCTGCGCTGGTCCACCCCTTCCGGGAGATCCCGCATTTCGGCCACGACGGGTGAAACTTTTTGCCCGAGGAGCAGGCCGCCGGTTCCCGGTTTGGCCCCTTGTCCGACAACCACCTCGACGGCCTCCGCCGACACGAGATGATGGGGATCGAGACCATAGCGGCTCGGAAGGACCTGGACAATCAACCGTGCGGAGTGTTCCCGCTCGAAGTCCGTCATTCCCCCGTCTCCGGTGGTCGTGCTCACACCCGCCAGGGTGGCTGCCTTCGCCAAAGCGATTTTGGCGTTGCGGCTCAAAGCGCCGAAACTCATTCCGCTGATCATCACGGGCGCCGACAAGACCAGCGGCTCTTTGGCAAATCGAGTTCCGATGACCGTTTCCGTCTCACACCGTTCTCGGTACCCTTCAAGCGGTACCCGGGTTAGACTCGCCGGGATGAATACCAAATCCTCGAACGACGGCACTCGGCGCATCGTGCCGAAGCCGCGAATGCGGTAACGCCCCAATCCTGTTTTGACCTGGATATCCTCAATGATCTCTGGCCTCCACAGGCCGCTGATCCGCGTCACAGAGCGACCTTCCATACATCCCACTCCTTCTTGTTGAAGTACCAGAGCTTCTTCCCGGATTCGACCCGTTTCCAGTCCAGTCCCGTATCCAGCCCGACGTTCCGGATGAGATCCAGGTCCTCCGGCCTCGGTTCCGTCACGACGGCATCGTTGCCAAGGGCCCGAATCCGTCCGCCCACGAGAATCACACCTTCATACATCGAATCCCCAAGACCTTCACCGGCATCCCCGCCAATGATCATGGCCCCTTTTTGCATCATGAAACCCGACATCGCCCCAACACTGCCTTCAATGATGAGAACCCCTCCTTTCATGCTGATCCCCGCTCTGGGGCCGGCGCATCCCTCCACCCGAACCACTCCGCCCCGCATGGAGGCGCCTGCGGCGCTACCGGCGTTTCCTGAGACGAAGATTTCACCGGACATCAGGTTTTCACCGAGCCCCCATCCGGTATCACCGTGGACATCCAGCCGTATGCCGTCGCAAAGACCGCCGCAGTAATAGCCAGCCGTACCTTCCACAGTGACACGAACGCAGGTGAGAATCCCGACCGCCAAATTGTGCCGTCCTTCCGGATGGATGAGGTGTACCTCGCTCTCCCCCTGTTCTGTAAAAAACCGGATCTCACGGTTTAGGTCGACAGCCGATTTCAAACGGCAATCGATCTGAACCATACGCGCACCTCCCCTGCAGACGGTTCATACACATGCGCATCTCTCCCGAGCAGTGGCGCCACAGCCACCGTTTCATTGGCCACGGCGATAAAATCCTCAGTCTCGGCGATCACCAGAGGTTTTGTGGCAAACCGGTCCCGGACAAACCCCACAGAACGCCCGTCTGCCGCCAGGATGGTGAAACTCCCGTCAAACGCCCGTCCGGCTTCCCGCAGGGCTTCTTCAAGAGTCGCACCCTGTTGGATCCACTCGGTGAGACAGGCCGGAATGACCTCGGAGTCACTGTCCGCGGTAAACCGATACCCCCTCCGTTCCAACCTGCATTTCCATTCAACATGGTTGGTGATGTGACCGTTGTGTACGACAGCCAGGTCCGGAACCTTCTTGGCCACAAAGGGTTGTGCGTTCAAGAGGTCTTCACGGCTTTCCGTCGCCATCCGGGTGTGTCCGATCCCGTGACTGCTCGAAGCTTTCGCAGTAAGAAACTTCCGAAGCCCCTCCACCGAACCGGCCGCCTTCCACACGTCCCCCTCCGTTCCGACGTAGACCAGGGAAGCCCTGCCCCGCAGAAATCCGTCCTCCACAGCAGCTCCCAATGCGTCCAAATCCGGTAGTTCGGCCAAATCCATTACCACATACGGTCCTTCCCGGCGAAAGGATGTTACCGTGACGGCCGCTTCTACAACCTCCCGCAAGGTTTTCTCATCACGGTCCAAATCCGGTCCCGAGAGCAGTACGCGAACCTTCCATCCCGAATGCGCGGATGTATCGCCGAAGACGGCCAGCCCCGCCGCATCCGGGCCGCGCCTTTCGAGGGATTGGAGCATACGGAACAGCACCTCTACGACTCCTCCTGCCCCCGTCCGGTCCAGATAACCGACGATCCCACACACATATCGTCACCTCTTTTGATTTTATTTTTTACGTCTGTAATTATATATTAGCATGCTATTTAACGTATGTAAACATTATCGCCGCAAATGCCGACGATTCATGATTTCCGCCAGTTATCCCTTGAGCTGTTTCGCGTTGAGGGCCTATCGTTTACACTAGGTAACGGAAGTGAGGGGATCGCCTTGGCATCGGTAAAACTGGACGCTTTAGATTTGACCATTTTGCAAATGCTGGAGCAGGATGGGCGTCTGTCCTATCAGGAACTGGCGAATCACACGGGCGTGTCGCGGGTCACCATCCACGAACGGGTTCGCCGGCTCACCCAGCGCGGCATCATTGAAGGATTTCATGCCCGGTTGAACCCGGCTTCTCTGGGTTACCGAGTGACTGCCATCGTGGGACTCATGGCAGTCCAAGGAGCGGCCGCATATCAGACTATTGAAGACCTGAAGGCCATTCCAGAAATCGAGGAAGTCCATGTGGTGACGGGACGTTATGATTATCTCGTCAAAATTCGGGCCCGCGACAATGAAGATTTGGAACGCATTCTGTTAACCAACATCGATCAAGTGTACGGGTTCCAACGCGCAGAAACGATGGTGGTCCTGTCCTCCCCCGTCGACCGGGGTGGACTGACGGTGAACCGGGTGACCAAAGATATGGAGGAGGAAAAGAAAGAGGCGGCGACGGATGAAAGCACGTAATCCGTCTCCGCCGCGGTTCATCCCAAATGCAGATAACGCTCGACTTCCCACTCGGAGACGCTGGCATGATACTCTCTCCACTCTCGTTCCTTGACCTCGAGATACAAGGATACCAAATCGGGACCCAGTGCCTCTGTCAGCACCTCATCACCGTCCAGAGCCTCCAGTGCTTCCTTCAAAGTTCGGGGGAGTACCGTCATGCCCCGTTCTGACGCGTCGGCCCATGTCAATGTATAAGCGTTGCCGACAAAAGGGGGCCCCGGATCTATTTGTCGTTCGATTCCGTCCAAGCCCGCCGCCACCATGGATGCCACTGCGAGATAAGGATTGACAGCTCCGTCTACAGCTCGATACTCCACGCGACCTTCACCGGGAATCCGCAACATCACGGTTCGATTGTTTCCGCCGTACGTGACGTATACCGGAGCCCATGTCGCCCCTGAATCGGTGGTTGAGGCCCACAGCCGTTTATAGGAATTAACTGTAGGAGTTGTAAAAGCCGCGAGTGCCCGGGCGTGGGCCAGCAGTCCGCCGATGAACCAGCGACCGATGTCCGACAGGGCCAACGGGTTGCCTTCCGCCCCTCCTTCGGGAAGGAACAGGTTCCGGCCCGTTTTCTCATCCCACAGGCTGACATGGCAATGAGCCCCGTTGCCCGTCAGGCGAGAAAACGGCTTCGGCATAAAGGTGGCGATCAAACCTTGCTCCTCGGCCAGAGACCGGATGAGGAACCTGGCAAACGTCAGCCGATCCGCCTGCTCCAACGCTTCCGTGTAGGCCCAGTTGATTTCAAACTGGCCGTTCGCATCTTCGTGATCGCATTGATACACTCCCCATCCCAGTCGATTCATGGCATCAACCAAGCGGGTAATAAAATCAAGATTTCTGAAAATTGATTGCTGATTGTAACAAGGTTTCGCCTCCATATCCAGGGAATCCGCCGGTTCCAAGCGACCGTCCTCCCCCTTTCGAAGCAGGAAAAACTCCGGCTCCATCCCCACCATGAACCTGTATCCCTTTTCTCGAGCCATTCGCAACACCCGTTTGGCTGCTGTCCGCGGACAATAAGGCCATGAGCGGCCTTCCACGTACAAGTCTGACGCAAACCAACATACATCCTCCCTCCAAGGCACCCGTTGCATCGACCCAAGGTCAGGTATAGCCACGAGATCTGGATCATGGGGCCCCTGCCCGATGTCTCCGGCGGCAAACCCGGCAAATCCGGCACCATGTTCCTTCACTGAGTTCAGAGCCGACATCGGGACCAGTTTTGCGCGGCTGAAACCATTCAGCTCGACAAAGGAGATTAAGGCGTAGTTCACACCGCTCGAAATAAGTTCATCAGGGGATTGAAGCATCGTCATTCTCCCTCCGTTCTGTAGCCTGCAAACAGACTTTCGAATATGTTATTGAGTCGACAACAAAGATAACATATTCATATCTACACATTATTTTCTTCAACGTAAGATGTCAAGTCATATTTCCTTCTTTTCATCGACATATTGATCAATTATTTATCGCAACGTAATAATAATAACTGGTTCTCTTTTCATTTCATAATCTCCTCCATCATGGTTTCCCTGTTTCTACTCGAAATTACCCGGAATCGTTTTAACCGTAGAGGAAACGGGTACTGTTTTCGGCATGATTCTTTCGGTTAGTAAAAATTAAGATCAGACATCTTTTCGTTGTGTATAGACTTATGGGCGATATGTTGATGAAACGAACGATATATTAGTTGACAAACAGCGTCGCCAAAAGTAATATGTAGCTGTATTTACGTAACTTTTTATAACTGATCAATGACTTTGGCTTGGGCTAATATGATTATGCAGGATTTTTCAGGCAACGACTGTGAAGGGAAGGTCATGGATAGTGCCCGTCAGAAAGGGCTTCCATCAAAAACCGGGAGGTATGTACAATGGATGGTTACGATGCTGTGGCGACCTCAACGCGTGTTTCTGATCTTCGCCGAAATTATCTCTCATTTATGGATACGTTGGCGCAGTCCATAGCGAATATTGCGCCAACATTGACTCCTACACTAAACATTACGTTGGTGGCTGCGAATGCAGGCATGGGGACATGGTTTGTATACCTGCTGACCACTGTTGGGCTGGTACTCGTAGGAATGAACATCTCCGTGTTTGCCAGAAGGTTTGCTGCATCTGGTTCCATGTACACATACGTGACTCGGGGGCTTGGTGCAACGGCCGGTTTCCTGTCCGGTTGGGGACTGTTAGCAGCATACCTGTTCACAGCAATGGCCACGTTAGTTGCATTTGCAGTCTATGTCAATCAAATCCTCGCCTATTTTGGCACAAAAGCGCCGTCCATTTTACTTTACGCCGTGGGCGGAGTTGCCATATGGTATCTTAGCTATAAGGATATTAAATTTTCCTCGATGTTGGCGTTGTTCCTGGAGTTCGTGTCGGTTAGCCTGATTGCCGCGATGGGTTTCATCGTCCTAGCGGGCACTGGATTCCACATCGATACAGCCCAGTTCAGCCTTCAAGGAGTCACACTTTCGGGGTTAAACCTGGCAATGGTTCTGGCGGTGTTCTCGTTTGTGGGATTCGAAAGTGCCACGGCGTTGGGGAAAGAGTCCCGAAATCCGTTCAGAACGATACCCAGGGCCGTCATCATGAGCACCATAGTTGTCGGACTTTTCTTTGCCCTGATGTCCTATATTGAGGTCGTCGGTTTTGGCTCTCCTTCAGCGTTGACAAACAGCGAGGCTCCGATGAACGATCTGGCCGCAAAATACCACGTCGGCTGGTTCGCATTGCTGATTGATCTCGGTGCGTCCATCAGCTTCTTCTCTTGCGCGCTCGCGTCAACCAATGCTGCCTCGCGCATCATGTACGCCATGGGACGTGACAAGATCTTTCATGAATCGATTGGGCGTGCCCATTTACGAAACCAAACACCACACAATGCCGTAACTGTGTGTTCCATTATGAATTTCCTCGTACCGACCCTTATGGTTGGCATCAAACCGATGGACGCTTACGGTTATTTGGGTACGAGTGCAACTTATGGGTTTTTATTGGCATATATTTTGATCTCCATCGCCACCACTGTGTACCTGGTTCGAGAAGGTCAACTAAAACTGTACCACGCGTTGTTGAGTGCGGGAGGCGTGTTGGTCATGATGGTTCCGTTAATAGGAAGTTTCTATCCTGTTCCGTCGTTTCCATATAACATGTTCCCCTACTTGTTTCTCCTCTACCTGTTCGTGGGCATCATTTGGTTCCGCCGTGTAGCAAGCCAGAACCCGGCTTCGCTCAAGCAGGTCGCTATGGATTTCGATGCCAATGAAGAAATTATATTCAGCCGAAAATAACTGAATTTTGTCGCCCGGACTTTAGAGTTGATGGTGGCTGACAACAGGTTTAGGACGGTGATAAACAAATGCCCTTCAAATCGAGATGTGTGGTGAATGGACTAAAGAAACGGTATTGGCTAAATCCGTGAAATGGTTGAACCCTGGCAAGACGCAAAATTGGCAAAAAATCGGAATCGATCTGGTCATGGACCGGAGGGAAGCCTACTGCTTTTACGATATGAGCGGCAAGCGTTTGATGGACGTTTATAGTGGTCCCAGATAATGCACTGCCATTCCGAACGCCTCACTGACAAAACGTCATGAAAGCAAGGTTCGACCCCCGGACAGTTCCGGCGGCACATCGAAGGTGACGCTCTGTCCGTTTACTGAAGCCACTGGGTCGCCGATTCGCAAGGTGATGAAAAAATTTGGTTGCACGCTGTTAGTGGGACCCGAGAGGATGGGACGATGTGGAAGAAAGTGTCCCGGTGGTTTGGCTATAAGCTCCACCATTGTTACTGTCCAGAAACAGGGGCCCGGCGGCGGATGAGCAACCGGAACGCGATTCAATCGCCCCGGCTCGCTCCGCCGATCGCGGCCGCTTGTCGGACCCCGTCGAGGACAGCCGCCGCCACCGTCTCGGCCGCCCACGCACCAACCAGATCCACCGGTGCGGTCACGCCGCCGACGGCCACAGCGAACAGCGCATCCCCGTCATACATGGTGTGGGCCGGTCGGATCACCCGGGCCAAGCCGTCATGAGCCATGGTCGCCACCTTCTTCGCCTGGACTTTGCTCATCCGGGCGTTGGTCACCACAACCCCGATGGTGGTGTTCGTCCCGGGCAGCAGGACCCCGAAACCCGGCCCTGTGCTCCACACCGCCAGTGTGTCCAAGGGCTTCCCGTCTTCCCCCAGGGGCCCGGCGAGAATCTCCCCGGTGGCGGGGTCCACAACGTGTCCCACAGCATTCACCGCCACCACCGCCGCAACGACGAGACCCCCGGGCAATTGTACGGCAGCTGTCCCCAGCCCGCCGTCCATGGCGCGCAGGTGGCCCAGCGCCTTCCCCACCGTGGCGCCGGCTCCAGCCCCGACCCGCCCCCGTTCGGGGACCTCCCGGGCCGCCTCGCACGCCGCATAACCCATCACCGCGTCCGGCCGACGAGAACCGTCTCCCACGGCCAAATCAAACAGCACCGCACCGGGCACAATGGGGACCCGCCCCACCCCGACATCCAGGCCGTATCCCCGCTCCTCCAGGTAACGCATCACCCCGTCCGCCGCCGCCAAACCGAAGGCGCTGCCCCCGGCGAGAAGCACCCCGTGCACCTCCTGCACCAGATTCACCGGGTCGAGCAAATCCGTTTCCCGGGTGCCCGGCGCAGACCCGCGCACATCCACACCGGCAGCCGCCCCCTCCGGAGTGAGGATCACCGTACAGCCGGTCCTCGCCCTCAGATCGTGGGCGTGTCCGATCCGTACACCGGGCAGGGGAAACCATGCCGCCCGCTGCACCCCGTCCGACGTCGCTCCCGGACCGTCTCCGTTCTCCCTCACCCTCGTGTCACCCCCACACCGTTGATCTCCTCTCCGCCTGAAGGCGGGAGATTCCTTCCTGCCGCCAGGAGCCTTGGTGCACCCCTTGGGTCGGTCACTTTGACCGACTCCCCGGCATTTAGACCGCGGAACAGGCGAACCGGGCCGGTCCGGCCTTTAAAATGTTCATCGCCCCCACTGTGTCGACATGTGCCTGAAACCCACACCGTTCACACCGAAATGGGGATTGCGTCGGCCGATTCGCCGCGCTTTTGTGCCCGCAGCAGGCGCCGGCCGCCCTAGATCCGCGCCTTGGACGACCTCCGGTCCACCCGCTTCCAGGCCAGCACCACCGCCAGGGTCACGATCACCGAGACCACCGCTTCCGGCAGGCCGTTCAACACCGCCACCGACGCGGCCACCCCGAGGGACATGTAGTTTCTCACCACGGCCATGCCCAAAACCAACACCGTGTTGGTCGCGGAGCCCACAAAAGCGGCCACCCCCACCGCCAGTGGATCATTCCACCGACGCAGCCCCCGATAGACAAAATAGGCCGCCACACCGATGAACAACCTCGGCAGGATCGCCACCAACGGATCTTTGAACAGGGGCACCGTGGCATTCAAGAACGACGAAATCCCAAAAATCAATCCAATAATGCCGCCGACCACCCAGCCTTCCAAAATCCCCCCGATAATGGCCGGCACGTGCATAATGGTTGCGTGTCCGGCCGCGGTGGGCACCGGAATGAACCCCAACTGCGTCACACCCAGAAGCACCGCAATGGCCCCCAGAACTCCGCTGACCACGATTTGGCGGACCGTGAACACACTTTTCTGTTTCATGCCCATTACCTTCCTCTCGTGAAATGATGGATCCTGCTACACGGGAAACCGGATCAACCACATGGCCGCACAGAAGGCGACCACCAAGACCGCCGCCGCCCCGTCCCGGGCCTGCATCCGGTACTCGGTATAGGTGGTTCGCCGGGCGCCCGGAACATAGCCCCTGGCTTCCATGGCGGTGATGAGATCCTCGGCGCGGTGCATCGCACTTACAAACAATGGAATGATGACCGGAAACGTCTGCTTCGTGCGCCGAACCACCTGCCACCAGCGAAAATGCCCGAAATCCGCCCCCCGACTGGCCTGTGCCTTCACCAGTTTCTCCATTTCCATGGCAAACGTCGGGACAAAGCGCACGGTGATGGTCAGGATCAAGGTCACTTCATGAACAGGAAACCGGATCCGGGCCAACGGCCGGAGCAGGGCCTCTGTGCCCCGGGCCAGATCGTTCACCGTGGTGGTCAGGGTGAGAACACTGACCAAACATAGGATTTCCAAAAATCGCATCACCGCCACCACGGCGATTTTGAGCCCGTCGGCGGTGACACTGAACCATCCAGCCTGCCAAAGCACCACCGTTCCTGGGCCCTTGCCCAAGAACAGCACCTGCAGGATGAACAGCACCACCACAAAAGGCAGGGCCGGGCGCAACCCCGACAGGCCGTAACCCACCGGCACCCGGGAGACGATCAGAACCAGCAGACACGCCGCCGCCATGACGACATTTCCGGTGTACGTCGACGCAAATGCCGCCGTCAAAACCAGCATGGCGAAAAGGATGATTTTCACCCGGGGATCCAGGCGATGGACCGCCGAATCTGCGGGAATATACTGTCCGATGGTGACATACCGGGTCAACTCAAAACTGCTCACCGCTCATCCCCCCACCTCGACGCCCGGTTCCGACAGCAACCGTCTGATTAACGCCTCGGCCACCGCATCGGGAGAGTAGCCCTCAACCTCAACGGCAACACCCCGCTCCCGGAGACGGTGCACCACCTCGACGTGAGGAGGGACACCCACATTCCACCGCGCACAGCGCTGCGGGTCGTCAAACAGCTCATCCGGCGAACCGGACCACACCGCTGTCCCTCCCTCCATAAGGATGACCTGGTCGGCGAACCGGGCCACCTCGGTCAAATTGTGGGTGATGAACACCAGGGTCACCCCCTCCTCCCGGTTCAACCGCAGCAAATGCTCGAGCAGTTCGTCCCGGGAACGTGGGTCGAGGCCCGCCGTGGGTTCGTCGAGCACAAGCACTTCCGGGCGCAGGGCCAAGACCCCGGCGATGGCCACTTTCCGCCGCTGGCCGCCGCTCAGGGCATATACCGGCCGATCTTTCCATTCAAAAGGAATCCCCACCATCTCCATGGCCCGGCGAACCCGCTCTCTGACCTCATCGATGGCCAGTCCCAGCCGCCAGGGCCCGAACGCCACATCATCCCCGATCAGCCGCTCGAACAGTTGGTCTTCGGCATATTGAAACACCAGGCCCACCCGGGTGCGGAGGATTTTCCAATCCCGCCGCGGGTCGGCGTATCCGGACACATCCACCGTCAGGTGCCCTTCCTGGACGGGAATTAGACCGTTAAAATGCTGCACCAAGGTGGATTTTCCGGATCCGGTGTGTCCAACCAGGGCGGTGACGCCGCCCCGTGGGATCGAGAGGGTCACGTCCCGAAGTGCCCGGTGTTCCAAGGGCGTCTTTTTCATGTAGACATAGCCGAGGCCCCGGGCGGCGATGATCGGGTCAGCCGATTTGCCGGGGCGCTCGTCCGCCGCGCCTCCTGTCCCTTGTCCCGTCCGATTCCCTGCCCCCCGATCCTCTGCGCACTCCGAACCCGGCTGCGGCCGTACCGCGGTCGGCCGACCGTCAATTTGACCGGCGGCGTGAAAACCGAAAGATCCGGGGTAAGAAAAAACTCCTTCTCCGGGGATATCTGCCGTACGGACCGCGGTGCCGCGGGAAGCTACCCGCCGCTCCACCTCCCGGACGAGTTCCTCGGTTCGAATGCACATCGGAAACCCCGGGAGCACCTCGGCGATCCGGCGGGACACGGCGGCCGCCGCCGGCACGTCCAAGTGGAGCGCGGCCAAAACCTCCTGACGCCGACCGAACACTTCCTCCGGAAGCCCCTGCATCACCACCCGGCCCTCGTGGATCACGACGATGCGGTCGGCCAAGGCCGCCTCTTCCATGTGGTGGGTGACGGCCACCACCGTCACTCCCGCCGCCCGAAGCTCGCGAACGGCCGCCATGACCTCCTCCCGGCCGGGGGTATCCAGCATGCTGGTGGCTTCATCCAGAACGATGCACGCCGGACGCATGGCCAGGACCCCGGCGATGGCCACCCGCTGTTTTTGCCCCCCGGACAGGTGATGCGGGGAGCGGTGCCGGTATTCCCACATTCCCACCCGGCGCAGGGCGTCCTCGACCCGCCGACGCATCTCCTCCCTGGGAAAAGCGAGATTCTCCAGACCGAAAGCCACATCCTCTTCCACCGTCGCGGCGATGATCTGATTGTCCGGGTGTTGAAAGACCATGCCCACCATGCGGCGGATCTGTCCAATATTCCGACGGTCCGAGGTATCCAGCCCCGCCACCCGCACGACGCCCCTCCGGGGTACCAACAGGCCGTTCAGGTGCTTGGCCAGCGTCGATTTTCCCGACCCGTTATGGCCGAGGATCGCGACGAATTCCCCGGGGAACACCTCCAGGGAGGCTCCGCGCAGGACCAGACCGTCCGTGTCCGCGGTATCCGTCTCGGGCTGGATTTCCGCGGGCTGCCGGCGGCCCGGCTGTCGATCGGTCGACTGACGATCTTCGCCGCCCGTCGTCAATCCGGCACCCTCCCCCGGTTCGGCACCGTCCGGGGAACCCGCCGCCTTCGGTCGATCCTCCCGGTCGGCGTAGGAAAAATATACGTCTTCCACGCGAATCAACGGTTCGTTCACGATTCCCCCGCCCCTGATCCGGCCAGGAAGCGCCGAGCCGCTTCGGCGTACATCCTGGCCGTGATCGCAAGTTCCTCCACGTCGACATACTCGTCCACCTGATGGGGCAGCGTCCGGCTGCCGGCTCCGGTGGTGACCACGGGAATCCCCGCCCAGGCGTGCAGAAATGTCCCGTCCGTGGCCCCGGGCACGCCGTTGTAGACCGGTTCCCGTCCCGTCACCGCCCGGTACGCCTCCGCCACGGCGCGCACCACGGGGTCCCCGGGGTCGGTCTCGGTGCACGGCCGATCATCAAGCACCTGGAAGGAAGCCGAAAAATCCGGATCCCCGGCGGCCAGGGAATCGAGGATGCCCCGGACGTCCGCGACGAGCCGCTCGTGGTCCTGCCCGGGCACCGTCCGCAGATCCAGGAAGACCGTCGCCTCCCCGGGCACCACGTTGACCTGGGCCTCTCCTTCGGCGGGCGCCCGAACGATGGTCGGGGTGATGTGCGGCACCCCCAGGTACGGATGGCGCCCCAGCCGGCGCACCTCGCGCTCCTCCCATTGTTCCACATTCACCAGGAATTTGGCCAGACGGGGAATGGGGTTAATCCCGGCGTACGGCATGGCCCCGTGGGCCATTTTCCCGGCGAAATCCAACCGGATCCGCAAAGCCCCCTTTTGCGCCACACAAATCTGATTTTCTTCAGGTTCGCAAATGATCGCGCCGTCGACCCCCCGAGCCCACCCTTGGCGGATAAAATGTTTGATCCCGATCATCATGCCCTCTTCATCCACGGGAATGCACAACAGAATCGTCCCCGGAAAATCCCGGCCGGCATCCAGAAGGGCTTTGGCGGCCAGGATCATCGCCGCGGTGTTGCCTTTGGTGTCGCAGGCCCCCCGGCCGTATATCCTTCCATCCAACAACTCGCCGCCGAAGGGATCCACCGACCATCGTCCGGAATCCCCGGCGGTCACCACATCGGTGTGACCTTCGAACAGGAGGGTTTTCCCCGGCCCCCGGCCCCGAATTCTGCCGATCACGTTCGGTCTGCCCGGGGCAGCCTCCTCCACAAACACTTCCACCCCGAGTTTCCTTAAATAGTCGGCAATGAACAGGGCCACCTCCGCCTCGGTGCCGCCGGGTTCTCCGGGTCGATACACGCTCGGGATGCGGACCAACGCCTGGGTCAGACGGATGAGTTCATCTTGGTCGATCTCAGCAGGATTCCCGATTGTCACGGCAGTCCCCCCATCCGGAGTTATATTATGAATTTAATGTCACTTTTTCTAAGACCGGTCATTGACATTAACTTTTACTTTGATTAGGCCACAGGGCCGCCCGTGGGATAAATGAGCGGCCCTGTGGGTTTAATTTCCATAAACTCTATTCAATGGATTTCGAGGTCAAGGAAATGGAAAAGTCACGGTTTCTACTCTCCAGACCCGAGTGTACAACATCCACCCATAGTGAAGCCCCACATTGCGGACACACATATTGCTCGACAGCAAGTCGTTCATCCACCGCCCTGAACGGACCCAACTCATCTACGTTAAGACGAATCACTCCGACTAAGGCTTTCCAGTCATCAGTTAACTCTCCAAGATAATTATTGCAGTGTCTGCAGTGCACAGCGGTTTGCTCATGAACCGAATAGAGGGCCAGACTGTCTCCCCAAATCAGATGCTGATGGTGGTCTATAGGTGCTTGCAAATCAACCTTGGAAGCGCTCGCGGGTCTGCTCATGGCAAGTAGACGTTCACGTTTCAGGGTCTCCCTCAACGTCCTTGTTTCCACTTCGTCGATTCGTCCGGAGTCTACCACGACACCGTACAGTTTTCTTGCCCATTCGGGGGTAACCGCACCATTTAGAACATCGGTCAACACTCGGACAGGATCCCTGTCTAACGGATCACCGTACCCGCCTCCATTTTGAAGGAATATATTTACTACATCGCCCTTCTTCAACCGCAATCCAGCAGTAACAGACGACAATAATTCATATTCACCATTCAGTTCGTTCAGCCGCCCAATCGGTATGCCGCGGGCCATTCTAGTTCCCAAATCCGTGTTCCGCACCAGTTCGTATCGAGCGCAGGAGCCGGGATAGCCTCCGAATATTCCAGTCCGAAGAGGCACTTTAACTCCATGGGTAGCCAGTGTAGCCACAACTTCATCGGTATCGATCGGCGTCAAGGCAAACTCAATGCCGTTTCCCCCTCGAAATTTACCGGCTCCACCCGAATCGGGAACTTCCCGGCGCCACAAATACATCAATGGTTGCAGCAACTCTTGCTGCTCTACATCTTCTGTTCCGCCGCCGAGAATCACCATGGCTCCCCCGCTGTCCACCCCGTCGCGAAAGGAAAAAGCGGGCCCGCCCCAGAGAAGAGAGTCGAGATACATCGCCGCGAAGGGCTCACCGTATTGATTCAAGCCCCCGAATTGAGCAAGTTGCCAGGAGCCGTCTCCTGGACCAAACGCCAAAGATGCATACTGTTCGTTCAAACTCACCATTTTCGAAATACAACCTGCAGCCGCGCACATGGCGACCCAGTTGGCTCCGGCCGCTCCTCCGCTCACCGGGGCGGGAGGGATCGCCGTCACACAGAGTCCATCCTCCGCCAATACCTGAACAGGCCTCATTAATCCGTGATTCCACGGCAGCTCAGAGCCGAACAGGGCCAACATCAACGTCGCCACGGCCCCTACAGTTCCAGCCCGTGTCGCATTCCCATAGGCGGTGGTCTGCAGACTGCTCCCGTTGAAATCGAAGATTAGCTGATCGTGTTTTTTGGTCATCCGACAATGCACCGTAAGAATCTCATCGGTTCCGGCTTGGTCCAAGAAACTGGTATGTTCGAAAACTCCATCCGGTAAACTTCGTAAAAGATTCCGGAGCCCGGACTCTGATTCTTCGATCGACTGTTTCATCACCAAACGTACCGTGTCCCCGCCGTATCTGTCGCACAGTTGGGTTAGACGCTCTTGTGCAACACGGTGAGCGGCCAAAAATGCCGTGAAATCATTCGATACAGTGAAGGGCATCCGAGAATTCTCAATGATAATGTTCCACAAATCTTGGTTAACCTTACCGGCAGACACAATTTTGGCAGGAGGAATGAGCAAGCCTTCTTGAAATACATCCGTGGCTCTCGGGCACCAACTGCCCGGCTCCATACCGCCGAGGTCGACTTGATGGGCCATGCAGCCCGTCCAAGCGACCAGTTCTCCTTTATAAAAGAAAGGAGCGCAAAACTGAACATCGTTTTGATGTTCCGCAGCTAAATAAGGATTATTGATAATAAACACGTCTCCCGGCTCAATATTCTCGAATCGGTGGATAAATTCCCGAATGGCCATTGACCCCGTATAGATCGGGACGAGCAAGTAGACTCCGATAACGGCCATCTCCCCATCGGACGTATAAATCCCAAAGTTATAGTCGGTAGCATGAACAACCGGAGATCCGGAGACGTGGATCATTGTCGCCGAACCTTCTTCGTTGATCGACCAGAGTTTGTGCCGGACAATTTCGTAGGTAATAGGATCAACGTGGGCATGCTGTGTCACGATCAACCCTCCTGTCACAGTCGAATCAAAACGTTGCCCATGGTATCAACGGTAGCTTCCTGCTCTAGCCCGACCACGATGGTCGTATCGGACATCTCAATCACCGCAGGGCCTTCAACCACGGCTCCCGGACGCAGATGTTCTCCGTCGAAGATCCGTGTTGTATGCCGTCCTCCTTTGAAATACACCTCTCGATGGCCGTCGGGTATCGCACGAAACCGTTCCTTGGCGGCGGTCGCTCGACCAAGTTCAACGTCTACTCGCCGGCCTTTGGCAACCACGCGAAACGTGGTCATCTCAACCCCCGCTGCTCGAAAAGCCGACCCCTTGCCGAAACGCGCTTCATAGATATCGATAAATTTCTCAACGATACGGTTGACCGTTTCATCCTCGATCGGGAACTCATCCACCGGTACTGTCAGTTCGTGGATTTGAAACCGAAAACGCATCTCGATTGAGCGGCTCAGTATACATTGGTCCGGATCTAACCCCGCTTTTTTCAAACGAAATAAACATTTGTCCGATAAAACGTGAAAAATTTCGTTTATTTTTTCATGGGAGAGACTTGCCGC
The DNA here is from genome assembly GCF_023512215.1 of Kyrpidia sp. Classification (NCBI taxonomy): domain Bacteria; kingdom Bacillati; phylum Bacillota; class Bacilli; order Caryophanales; family Alicyclobacillaceae; genus Kyrpidia; species Kyrpidia sp. Next base: position 111,985 of record NZ_JAILZZ010000003.1, read on the forward strand.
ATAATCGGTACTGCCGGGTGGGCTTTGCATCGGTTCGGACAATTCCTCAACCGCCGTAAAGTCTGAAGCCAGAATACCGAATGCAGAGTGCACCGAAGCCGTTAGAGGAACTACAATCTCTGTCATACCGAGTTCCTCCCCATAGGAAAATGCGTGGGTCGGGCCGGCTCCCCCGTACGCAAACAGAGTAAAATCGCTGGGGTCAAGACCTTGGCGAATCGTCATTTGCCGAATAAGGTCCGCCATACGATTGTCAACAATGGACTTAATTCCCTCCGCCGCCTCCTCCACGGACATCCCCAACGGCTTCGCGATTTTCTGCTCGATGGCCCGAACAGCGAGTTCTTTATCCAGGCGCATGCGACCATTCAAAAAATGATCGGGGTTCAGGTAACCGAGGACGACGTCCGCATCGGCCACGGTCGGATTATCCCCGCCTTTCCCGTAACAGGCGGGGCCCGGTTCCGCTCCTGCGCTTTGCGGCCCGACGGCCAGGTATCCATTGCGCACATAGGCGATACTCCCAGAGCCGGCCCCGATTGTACGCACGGCAACGGAAGACAAAGCAATATCATTTCGTTCAATCCGGGTCACATGGCTCATGACCGGCTGACCATCCAGAATGAGGCCCACGTCGAAACTGGTGCCGCCCATATCTGTCGCCACGATATTCTGTCGTCCCAACCGTTGGCCGAGATAGGACGAGGCAATCACTCCCCCCACCGGCCCCGACATCACGGTGGATGCAGCCTGCCGTTCAATCTCAGAGGCCGGACAAAGACCTCCATTAGACTGCATGATCAGCGGTTCCGTTGCCAGTCCGTTCTCTGTCAGTCGGCGTTGCAAACTTGTGATGGCTCGTCGCAAGACCGGGCGCAGGCTGGCATTGATTGCCGCCGTAACGGTTCGGGAATATTCGCCAAGACGCGGCAATATGTCCGAAGAGAGCGTAACAATACTTCCCGGTTTTTCCTCCTCGATAATCTGCGCAATGCGTCGTTCGTGTGCGTCATTCTTGAAGGACCACAACAATGAGACAGCAAATACTTCCGCCCCATTTTGTATAAGCTTCCGCACCGCACGCCGAACGTCTTCCTCATCGAGGGGCATGACGACCCGTCCCCGGTAATCGACTCGCTCGCTCACCTCCGCAATCAAGGATTTGGGCACAACGAGAGGTTGTTTGACCAACATTCGAAAATGCTTTACATCCTCTTCTTCAAGCCCCAGAGACTTGAACCCCCGCATGATGGATAAAGTATCACCAAATCCCCGGGTCTGAATCAAACCGACGACCGCACGACGATTTTCCAGCATTGCATTGGTTGCAACGGTAGTCCCGTGAGCAAACAATGCAATATGACTAATAAATTCAGTAAGGGACATCCCTTTCTCACGTGCTGCCAACTCCAATGTACTCAGAATCCCTACCGCTGGATCATTCGGTACAGTGGGCGATTTATATCTGCCCACTCTTCCTTCACGATCCAACACCACCGTATCCGTAAAGGTACCACCAATATCGGAAGAAACCAGGAAAATAGACAATATGATCAGCCCTCCCCTTTTACGGTTACACACATCGTCCGCCGTCCACTTCCAAGGCCACACCGGTGATCAGATCGGCCTCATCCGAGGCCAGGAACAGGGCGGCCCGTGCGATGTCCTCGGGCTGAGCGAGCCGGCCGAGCGGCACCGTTTCCAAGAACCGCCGCCGTCCCTCCTCAAGATCCCCGCCGCCGATAAACTGGTTCAACATCGGGGTGTCGGTGGCCACGGGGTTGATGCAGTTCACCCGGATCTTCCAGGGCGCTAACTCCAGAGCGAGGGATTTGGTGAGTGCGATCACCGCACCCTTGGATGCGCAGTAAGCGTTGAGACCGGGTCGCGGCCGAATGCCCGCGGTGGACGCCGTACTGAGGATCACCCCTCCCCCTTGGCGTTTCATGTACGGCACGGCCGCCCGGCATCCCAGAAACACGCCCTTGACATTGACATCCATGATCCGCTGCCAGTCCTCCAGCCGAACTTCCTCCACCGGGGTGAAGGGCATGGGAATCCCGGCGTTGTTGAAGAGCAAGTCGATGCGGCCGAACTCCCGCACCGCCGTCTCGACCATAAGCCGGGCATCCTCCTCCCGGGTCACGTCCACCCGGACCGACGTCGCCCGTCCGCCGACTTCCCGAATGGCCGCCGCCACCCGCTCAGCCCCTTCTCCGTCCAGGTCGGCCACCACCACCGCCGCCCCGTGGCGGGCAAACAGCTCGGCACCTGCCCGGCCCATTCCCGAGGCCGCCCCGGTGATCACCGCCGTCTTTCCCGCGAGTCTCAGCATCGCCTCACCGGCTGGTTGTGTTCCTTCCGCCGACATCAACGGTCCTCCCCTTCTTCGGTCAAATCGACGATCACCACATGCAAATCCGTCATCTCTTCGATGGCGTATTTCGGCCCCTCCCGGCCGATGCCGCTGCCTTTGACGCCGCCGTAAGGCACCAGGTCGGACCGATACGTCGAAGCATCGTTCACAATCAGCCCGCCGTATTGCAGCTCCCGGGCGGCCCGCATGATCCGGCTCACGTCCCGGGTGAACAGTCCGGCCTGAAGTCCGTACGGCGAGTCGTTGGCCATGGCCAGAGCCTCGTCGAACGTATTGTACTTCGTGATCGTCACCACCGGAGCGAAGACCTCTTCGCACACCACCTTCATCTCAGGCCGCACGTCCGTCAGCACCGTGGGCTCCAGGATCGCCCCGTCCCGGGTTCCCCCGGCGAGCAGCCGGGCCCCTTGGGCACCGCCTCCCGCACCCAGGTTTCGGCCCGGACGGCGTCCTGTTCACTGATCATCGGCCCGACATCCGTTTTCGGATCCCGGGGATCCCCAACCTTCAGGTCCCTGACCCGCTCCACAAACCGCTCGACGAATTCGTCAAAAATCGGTGCATGGACGTACAGCCGCTGCACGGAAATACACGCCTGTCCCGCCGCGGAAAACGCCCGGGCCGCACAGATCCGAACCGCCCGCACCACATCGGCGTCGGAATGGACGATGTTGGGCGAACTGTTTCCGAGTTCCAGCGCGACCCGCCGCAGCCCGGTCCCGGCCTTGATCCGCTCTCCGGCACGGGCGCTCCCGGTGAAGGTGTAGAACCGGAAACCCGGGTGCTCCAGCATCCATTGGCCGACCTCCGCCCCGCCCTGGATCACCTGAATGTGGCCGGGAGGCCCGCCGCACTCCACAAGCCCCTGGACCAACACCAGGGTGGAAATGGGAGTTTGAGGTGCGGGTTTGATGACGATGGCGTTGCCCGCCGCCAGGGCCGGGGCGATTTTGTGGACCGCCAGCAAAAACGGATAGTTGAAGGGGGTGATCCCCGCCACGACACCCAGGGGCACCCGGATTGCAAAACCCATTTTGCGTTCGGATCCCGGGATGCTGTCCACGGGAAGCACCTCGCCCCCGATGCGCTTGGCCTCCTCGGCCGCCAGGAGCATGGCGTGGTAAGCCCGGTCCACCTCCACCACGGTGTCCTTGTGGGGCTTGCCCACCTCGTCCACCAACAGGGTCACCAGTTCCTCCCGGCGGGCCCGGATCCACGTCGCGGCGGCGCTGAGCCATTCGTACCGCTCGAAAGGCGACAACAGCCGGCTGCGGAAAGATCGTTCCGCCGCCGCCACCGCCCGGTCCACGTCTTCCCGGGAAGCCGTGCACACCCAGGCCATGGGCTCGCCGGTGAATTTGTTGCGCACCAGAACCGGCTCCGCCCCTTCCACCGCTTTGCCGTCGATCCACAACCCGTACACCGGCAGACCGTCTCGGCCGGCGATGGTCATGCGTTCTGCAATCACCGGTTGCTTCCCTCCTTTCACCGCGGTCTCGCCCCGACCGGTCTCGGGTGCTCCAGAGCGCGGACGACGGCGTCCCCCACCTCTTCGGTGCTCGCCGTACCGCCCAAATCCCGGGTCCGCACCCGGCCCTCCGCCAAGACCTGTTCGATCGCCCGCACCACCTCCGCCGCCGGCTCCGGGTATCCCAAATGCTCCAACATCATGGCTCCGCTCCAGATGGCGGCAATCGGATTGGCGATGCCTTTGCCGGCGATGTCCGGAGCCGAGCCGTGCACCGGCTCGAACATCGAAGGGAAGCGTTTTTCCGGGTTGATGTTCCCCGCCGGAGCCACGCCCAGCCCCCCGACCACCGCCGCCCCGAGGTCGGAGAGGATGTCGCCGAAGAGATTGGTGGCCAGAACCACGTCCAGAGTCTCCGGCCGCAGCACAAAAAGCGTACTCAGGGCGTCGACGTGATAAAAGGACACATCGACATCGGGAAACTCCACCCGGCAACTCCGGATCACCTCGTCCCAGTAGGGCATCGTGTGCGCCAACCCGTTCGATTTGGTGGCCACGGCCACACGGCCCCGGCGCCTCCGGGCCAGAGACAGGGCGTACCGGGCCACCCGTTCGATCCCGTATCGGGTGAAAACACTGGTCTGCACCGCCATCTCCACCGGCGTGCCGGGATGAAGTCGTCCGCCGATGTCCGAGTATTCCCCTTCGGTGTTTTCCCGGACGATGACAAAATCGAGGTCCCGGGCCTCCTTGTGGCGAAGGGGACTCTCCAACCCGGCCAGGAGCTTGGCCGGTCGCAGGTTGACATATTGTTGGAAAGCTTTCCGGATGGGCAGAATCACCTGCCAAACCGACACGTGATCGGGCACCGAGGGGTCCCCGACGGCTCCGAGATAGATGCCGTCATAGGCGCGCAACTGTTCAATACCGTCTTTCGGCATCATCCGGCCGTGACGTCGATAATACGAGCAATTCCAGGGAAGCCAGTCGAATTCCAGGCGGAACGTCCCGGCACGCGTGGTGGCCGCTTCCAGAACTTTCACGCCTTCCCGGACGACTTCCGGTCCGATCCCGTCCCCCGGGATCACAGCGATGCGGTGGGTCCGCACAAGAGTCCCCCTTTCGCTACGGCCGCACCCGGATCGAATGCGACCGATGGATACGCCCCATCTCAAGCAAGAACAATGCCCATGGTGGAAAGCCGTGGACCACCGGACGGACGCCGGATTTCCGTCATTCACGATTCAAATCCGGAAAAATTGCAACCTACCGCAACAGCATATCCGACCGTTCCGGCATCTGAATGTTGCATCTTGTTTCATCCGGTTGCAGATGATCAAGTAGTCCCCCCGAAAAGCGTGGAGATACCCGGGTTCAAGTCACTCGGCGAATATGAATGACGCATCGGAGTATTGCACCGGAATTATACATCGCTCTTGTCTTTCATGGCTTGGAAGGGGGCCCTGTGTCCCAGCGCGCTAGCGGCCGTCTGCCCGCCGCTCCGCCGGCCGCCCGTTCGCGTCCCCATGCCGGCGAATCTTCCGCCACAACGTTGTCCGATGCATCCCCAAACGCTTGGCGGCCCGTCCGATGCGCCACCCTTCTTCCTCCAGCACCCGACAAATGTGGGCCCACTCCCGCTCACTGTCCCGACCTTCCCGGTAGCGATCCGGGAAGATGGGCGGCATCGCATCGCGGGGCGGCTGTTCCCCGCCGGCGTCTCGCGATACCCCCGGAACAATCTCCGAACTCCCGCTGTCCACCTCGGGATGCATTGTCTCGGCCCAGGCGGGACCATTCGCGGCCGGAGCCCCTCCGACGTCACCCGCGTCCCTTGCCGGAGCCCTCTCCATCCGAAACGGCAACCACACCCCGGGCTGAAACAGGCGAAGGGCCTGTCCCGCGTGACAAAGGACGATGGCCCGTTCCACCAGATTTCGCAATTCCCGCACATTTCCGGGCCACGGGTAGTCCTTCATGCGCTCCAAATCTTCCTCCGGCGGAGGGAGGATGTGCTTGCCTCCCCCATCTATCCATTCCCGCACGAACGCCCGCACCAGGTGCGGAATGTCCTCGGTTCGTTCCCGCAACGGCGGAACGGACAATACCAGCACGGCCAGCCGAAAAAAGAGATCCCGGCGAAACATGCCCCGTTCCATGAGAGATGTCAAATCCTGGTTTGTCGCGGCAATGATGCGCACATCCACGGGAATCACCCGGGTACCGCCCAAGCGCATCACCTCCCGTTCCTGCAACACCCGCAGGAGCCGGGCCTGAAGAGCGATGGGCAGCTCCCCGATTTCATCGAGAAACAGCGTTCCTCCGTGCGCCAGTTCGAACAGACCCTGCTTGCCTCCTTTTCGCGCCCCGGTGAACGACCCTTCTTCATAACCGAACAACTCACTTTCCAACAGCGTCTCCGGTACCGCCGCACAATTGAGAGCCACAAAGGGGCCGCCCCTACGACGACTGGCGGAATGGATCCCCTGGGCCAAAATCTCTTTCCCCGTTCCTGATTCTCCCATCAAAAGCACCGTGGAATCGACTCCTGCGTACCTTCGGGCCAATTCCACCAACTCCCGCATGGCCGGAGACTCCGCCACCATATCTTCCAAGGTCCATTTCGCCGCGAGCCCCCGGTGATGCAGCTTGCGGCGAATCGACTGTTCGTATTGCTGCAGCTGGGTGACATCACGGAACGTGGACACAGCCCCGATCAGCTCTCCCCGCCGGATGATCGGAGCCCGGTTCGCCACCACCGTCCGGCCGCCGACCTGACGCAGCTCATCTTTTTCCGGGGTCTTTCGCTCCAGCACCCGCGGAAGTCCGGCACCCGGGTTGAATTCCGTGATGATTTTACCCAGGGCCTCCTGAACGGGTATTCCCAGGATCTCTCCGGCCGCCGGATTGAACACCACCACCCGGCCTTCGTTGTTCACACCGATAATGCCGTCGTGGGACAGATCCACGATTGTCCGGTAAAATTGCAGCTGTTGCTCAAGCATCGGGTACAGGGAGTCCATCCGCCGGACCGCTCCGCACAGGGCGGCCAAATATTCGGATCGTTCCCATAAACCAGGGTCGAGGATGACGGGCATTCCGGGCCCGGGGGCGGTCCGGCCTTCGGGCACCAGCCAAAGGGTGGCCGAGGATTCTGCCGGCCCCTCCTCGCCCGGAGGAGAACGGTCGCCTTTACAGACCGCCACGAACGCTTCCTCCCCCGCTTCCTGCAACGCTTTCTCGATTCGCTTCCGTTCCGCTTTCGATCGGCAGACAATTCCGATATCCATGCACCGCTCCCCTTTCTCAGCGACGCGTCCCGGTTCTGCGACGACCCTACGTTTCCTCTCATTCTACACCACAACTCGAATTCCGAGAAAAATCGCCGCATCCGTGAACGCATCGGTCCCGGTTTGATATGTTCAGAGAAGGGGGAGAGCCCATGACCGTCGGAGAACCCTTTCGCATCAAAGACGTGCTTCGTCGTCCGATTTTTCAAGAGGCCAAAGTGGTAGCCGGGGGGACGCGGCATACGGCGCCCGGTACGATGGGTGCACGTTCTGGAGGTCAGCGATGCCGCGGATTTGCTGCACGGCGAAGAAGAGGTTGCATCCCACACACTCGGATTCATCCACGACGAGCATCATGTTACCCGATGCCGTCTGCACCCGGTCGATGCACTGATGCGCCGCATCTTCGCAGGAGATATAGCACTTGTTCCACTGGATGCGCCTTTGCTGGTCGATCCGGGCGACGATTTTGTACTCCAAATTCAGATCGCTCCAGTCCACGTATCGGTGCACCGCCCGGCCACCAACTCCATCACCAATACGGAGAAAAAAGACGGGGGTGCCCCCTTGTCACGCCCCGCCAAAGCCGCCGAAAGCTCCCTTCCCGCTTCCTTCGAAACCAGTTCCAGCCGCAAATCCAACGAATCTGCATAAAGTCTCTTCTTTGTGATTCACGGATACATCATAATCCCGAAAAATCTTCTGCAGACAAAACCGTAAAGAGCCCCCTCAGAGCTACCGATCGTGAGTCACTTCTTATCCATCGTGTCGAGAAGAACCTGCATCAGGTTGGCCACTTCACAAGCCTGGTAATCCTTTGAGTTGTTCAGCCCCTCAATCACGCCTCGGACCGTTTCTGGAGACTTGTTTTGACTGAGCTTTGCCTTCCCCTCCACCGCCGTGATTTCGATTTCGATCCCAACAACAGTCTTCTCCAATTTGACATAGAACTCCTCGTCTAATCGCTCCAGAAGTGGGGAGTTCGGTTCGTAAAATCGGACCATCTCCCTTAAAAGACAATGCAGTTTTTTCTCGTCTCTGACGATTTGGCAGTTACCGGAGACGTGTACGGCCACATAGTTCCAAGTGGGAACGGCCTGCTTCTCGACGTACCAAGAAGGTGAGATGTAAGCATGAGGTCCTTGAAAAACGATTAGAACTTCCTTGTTGTCGAGTTCGCGCCAATGCGGGTTCGCCTTTGCTAGATGTCCGAAAAGTTTTTTTCGATCCGGATCCAACAACAACGGTAAATGGGTCGCAAAAGGACGACCTTTGACCTGGGAGAAAAGAATTCCAAAACTGTTTTCGCGTATGAATTGAATCATGACATCTTTGTTTCGCATGTAAAATTCTTCCGGAATATACATCCTGTTCCCTCCCGAAAAACGCTACAAGAACAACGGTCCGAGTGCTCACAAACTCGTCTCGCCGGACTTTAGTACCGTCCATCACACCACAAGCAAATTTCATGCCAGATTATAGAACCTCCAAATGGACAGGCTATGCACGGTTCTCATCAACCGAGCTCCAGCCAATGGCACAGAATTTGCTTATTCAACATTCGGCCGCATCAGAAACAATCGAGAAAACAACCAGAAAGGAGTCAATGCTAGTGGGCAAGACAAATCACGAGCATTTTTTGCAATGGGATCTGCTAACTTTATCAGCGGCGATAAAAAGAAAAGAACTATCGCCCGTAGAAGTAACTCAACAACTCCTGCAGCGAATCGATGCAATCAATGCAAAACTAAATGCCTATATTACCGTCTTTTACGAAGATGCACTTCAAGCAGCCGTGCAAACAGAAAAAGAAATAGCTGTAGGACATTGGAAAGGCCCGCTGCATGGGATTCCAATTGCTTTAAAAGATGTAATTTATACAAAAAATGCTCGAACCACCATGGGATCTGAAATCTATAAAGATTTTATTCCTGATTACGATGCTGGCGTCGTGGAGAAGCTGAAGCAAGCAGGCGCTATTATCATTGGTAAATTGAATACCCATCAGTTTGCGTACGGTTCGACTGGAGACCGTTCGTACTTTGGTGCAGTGAAGAACCCATATGATCTTACGAAAATAACCGGCGGATCCAGTAGCGGTTCAGGTGCAGCCGTTGCTGCGGCTCTATGCTATGGAGCCCTGGGGACAGATACGGGGGGATCCATTCGCATACCGGCCACATGCTGTGGGATTGTGGGCATGAAGCCAACCTTTGGGAGAGTCAGCAAATATGGTGTGTACCCACTGAGCTGGACAATGGACCATGTAGGCCCCATGACGCGAACGGTTCTTGATAATGCGGTTTTGTTAAATGTTCTATCGGGATATGATGAACGGGATCCGTATTCCGAAAGGACAAAAGACGAAGATTTTACCAGACTGATAGGACAAAGCATTCAGGGAACCGTGATCGGAGTACCCTCGTCCTATTATTATGACAACCTGGATCCTGAAGTAGACACGAAGGTGAGAAACGCTGTAGAGATTTTCAAGTCTTTAGGTGCCCGCGTGCGTGTCATCGACGTCACCAATCTCGAAACCATATTCATGGCTCAACGACTGACGTTAAGCAGTGAAGCGTTTGCGGTCCACAAAGATACACTTGAAAAGTTTCCTGAGCAATATGACCGGGAAGTAAAAGAACGTCTCTTGAGGGCCGAGCGGATCAAGGCACACGAATATGTACTAGCCCAACAACAAAGGCATAAGGCCAAACACGCATTCCTCCGGGCTCTGAGCGATGTCGATGTCATCGTAACGCCCACTCTTCCCATTTTGCCGCCGAATATCGAACAGAGAGAAATAAAGATGAAAGACAATACAGAGCCTGTCCTCAGCACGCTTGTTCGTCTAACAAGTCCGACGAATTTTAATGGCTTCCCGAGTCTATCGATTCCGTGCGGATTTTCGGAATCGGGATTGCCGATTGGGTTACAGCTGATCGGTCGTCCCTGGGATGAGGCCAATCTTTATCGGTTTGCATATGCATTTGAACGGGCAGTTTCTCTGCCAAATCTGATTTGAACGAGACTGTCAAGTATCCGGCCCCTAATTTTTGTTTTTCAGTAAAGAGCAGGGCCCGAAGGCCCGTCCATCGTCGACGGTCGGCAGTCTGATATACGGGGGTTGCCTACCACATGTCGTACCTCCATCAAAAGGGCTGCCTCGGACTAAAGACTTACATCAGGTTATCCTGGCACATAGTCGAACGAGGCTGGCCCCGTTTCGTAATGACTAAAATATCATCTAGAGTAGATACCTAAATCGAATCCCGTTACATGAATGTGAGGAGGGGGCTGGGCTAGCCGCCCCCTCTCCTCGATTCATCGAGGTGATGACACACCGCACCACTCGATGAGGGTCGCAGCCATGACCTTGGCGGCGTCGAACAGGTCTCGGATGGCCACCGATTCATTCGGATAATGGGCCAATCGGGTAGTGCCCGGGCCAAAGACGATTGACGGAATCTTTCCAACATGAGTAAACAACCCCGCATCCGTGGCCCAAGGGGCTCCCTCCACTATTGGGTCTCTACCCAACACATGTCTAAATCCGTTGACCAACGAGGTCGTCAGTTCATGGGACACATCGATTTCTGAGGGCATCCAGCGGGCGCCAAACCATTCGATAGCGGGCGGATGTTCCCGAAGCCAAGGGTCTCGCTGCGTCCAATCGTGCACGAAGATTTCCATTTCTTTACAAACGCTATCCCACGTTTCATGAGGGCCTACGCCGATACGTCCTTCGATGACAGCATGGTCCGGAACTGAAGAAGGCCATTTGCCAGCATGAAAGACCCCGACGTTAATCGGTATAGGAATTTGGAAATGACGGTAAAGAGGATTGTCCATCCTATCATTACGTTGCTTTTCCAAAAATTGTAGTCCTTGTATCAGGTACATCCCTTTCTCAATGGCATTCACGCCTTCATAACGGGTTCCGCCATGAGCGGACACCCCGGGAACGCGGATGCGAAACCACATGGACCCCTGTTGGGAGACAAAAATTCTCATGTCGGTGGGTTCAGGAATCAAACAGGCATCTGCTCGGTAACCCCGCAATAATGCGGAAAGAGTACCGGCACCGCCGCTTTCTTCTTCCACGACACTCTGAAGAATGACATCCCCGTAAAGACGAATGTTCAGAGCCTGGAGGCTGCGGACAGCCAATATCGCCGAAAAGATCCCCCCCTTCATATCGGACGACCCGCGTCCAAACACCCTGCCGTCAACAATGTACCCGGAAAAGGGATCGTCGGACCACTGTGAAGGGTCACCCTCGGGCACCACGTCGATATGACCATTCAGAATGATAGAACGTCCGCCGCCGGTCCCCTGCCAAACTCCCACTACATTGGGACTGCTGTCAAATGAAGTTCGGTTAGAATGAAATACCGGATGCTTGGCGAGAATTTCAGCATCCGGGTACCAGGTATCAACGGTAAGCCCCATTTCCGTAAATTTTTTTGCAATAGACTTTTGTGCACCTGCCTCGTTCCCCTGAACACTAGGTTCTTGTATCAGGGACGCCAAAAAAGTAAGCTCTGATGATCCATGCTCGTCAATCCAAGACGAAATTCGTTTGATGAGTGTGCTTTCCATGCTGTTCACCTCCCAGGTCTCAACGCTTTATAACGCAAAAAATGTGCCAACTATCGAATTCCGTATTTCTTCAACCGTCGAACCAGGGACGATTGACTCATCCCCAATACTTTCGCCGCTTTCCTCGTACTTTGATATTCGCGGTAGGCGTGGATCAGATATGTCTTTTCGACTTGCTCCAATGCCTCTCTCAGGGACATGCCAGAGAGGTGAGGGAATGTGATTCGAGAAGACCTTTCTCTGAGGTCGGGCGGTAGGTCGTCAGGACGTATGGTGTTATGTTTTGAAATGGCAATCAATCGTTCAATACAATTCTCCAATTCACGTATGTTGCCGGGCCACTCGTAATCCAGCAAGATTTCAAGGGCCCCTGCTTCAAAATGTTTTTTGACCCCATATTTTTTATTAAATTTTTCTGTAAAATGATCGATCAATGGAAGAATATCCTCTTTGCGTTCCCTCAGACTGGGAACTTGGATCGGGATGATGCTTAAGCGGTAGTATAGATCCTTCCGAAAAGTTCCATCTTGAACCATTTGTTGAAGGTCTCGGTTGGTTGCCGCAATGATTCGGACGTCCACAGTAACGGGCTTTTCGGCTCCAATCGGTAAAAATCGTTTATCTTGAAGAAGATGCAAAAGTTTGGCTTGCACATGAAGCGGCAGCTCTCCAATTTCATCCAAAAAGAGGGTTCCTTTATCGGCCAATTGGACCAGTCCGATTTTCCCATTGGGATTTGCGCCGGTAAATGCTCCTTTTTTGTATCCGAACAGCTCCGATTCAAACAGTGCTTCAGGGATTGAGCTGCAGTTCAACTGCAGAAAAGGTTGATTATAGCGGGGGCTCAATTCGTGAATTCTTCTGGCGATGACGTTTTTACCCACACCCGATTCGCCCGTGATCAAGATCGTGACATCCATGTCTGCAACCCGCTCTACAAGTTCCGTAAGATCTCGAAAGGTTTTGCTTTTACCCACAACGAGGTCTCGTTCTTCGTGTTGCTTCTCCAGACGAATCTTTCTGAGTTCTTGACTGTAGTGCCTCACCAAATCCTCCAATTCATCCAGCTGTTGATGGAAATTTATGGCCTCTGTAATATCACGCGAGTTGGCAATCACCAACTGGATCTCGCCAGATTCATTATAAAGAGCGGTTCCGGTCACCAGATATTTCCGTCCGTCCCTCATGGTCTGAACGACACTCATGGGACGTTTTTCTTGCAATACCTTACGGGTGACGGACGGACTGAATATTCCCTTCTCCTCTAACTCGTACACCGACTTTCCAATTAATTCTTCTCGAGACAGACCACAGATTTTAGCACTGGCCTGATTGACCCACAACGTGATTCCTTGTCCATTTGCGATGAAGATCCCGTCCGTAAGAGAGTCCAAGATTCTCAAAAACCAGGTGTGGTCGTACAGTCCTGTCCACTGCATGTTTGATGAGCCTCCTGAAAAGAGATACAAGGATTCTTATATCTAAGATGTAAACCTACGTCAAATGAAAATCGAACCGCAATTGCATCACCTCGATTCAATTTCAGTTCTTTTTTCCCCTTCAACCAGAGAAAAGATAGTTTTTTCGCTCGGTGCAAAGAATCACTTTCGGTTCGATCCAGTTTCGTTTCACTACGTATCACATAGAACATCACCTGATTGTTTGGCCAGATCAAGTTCAAGAACAGCCCGCACCATATGGCACGGAATTTGCTTGCTTCAAAAAGCAGTTCCAAATTTCTTATCCAAGAAGAGGGTGCCCGTGATGAAAGAACATCACGAATGCATCTGAGTAATTGGAACGTAAGACATCTGGTAAAGGAGGATTTATGGTGCGAAAACGTTGGTTGTCTAAAATTGTTGCCACCCTGTGTATTGGAAGTCTTTTGGCCGGATGCGGAACGGGAGCAACTGCTCAGAAGTCGGTCAAAATCGGGGCAATTTTTCCCCTAACGGGCGGCTCCGCTTACGAAGGTCAAAGTTTCAAAAATGCCATTGAACTCGCTCGGGATGAAATTAACGCAAACGGTGGAGTCAACGGCGTCAAATTAGACATTATTTTCCAAGATGACAAAAGCAAACCGGCAGAAGGGGTGAGTGCGGCGCAAAAACTCATTACCCAAGATAAAGTCGTCGCTCTCTTGGGGGCTTTCAACAGTAGTGTAACTCTCGCTATCGAAGATGTAAGTAAACGTGAAAAGGTTGTCCAGATTACTCCCGGATCCACTGCCGATGCCGTTACTGAACAAGGAAACCCTTACATGTACAGGAACATTCTGCCCAACAAAGTGCAAGGAAAAGCTATCGCCGATTATGCTGTGACCAACCTTGGCCTTCACAAATTCGCAATTCTAGCGGAAAACACTGATTATGGGAGGTCCGGGGCTACGGTCTTCGAAAATGAGGTTAAGGCCAAGGGCGGAAGTGTCATTGTGAAGGAATATTATAATCAGGGAGACACCGACTTTTACGTCCAACTGACAAAATTAAAGAATTCCGGAGCAGAGGGAACGTTCATAGCCGGTCTCATTACTGAAGGTGCCCAAATTGTAAAACAAGCCAGGGATCTCGGCGTCAAAACCCAGTTCCTAGGAATGGGGGGCTTTACAAACAACAAGTTCCATGAATTGGCTGGCGGGGCAGAGGAAGGAATGATTCACAGCAGTTACTTCGAACCCGACGCCTATCAGTATTTCCCTGATTCGAAGTCATTCGTCGAAGCCTACAAAAAGAAGTACGGTGTTGACCCCGACATGTACGCGGCCGGTGGCTATGAAGCTGTCTACATTCTAGCTGAAGCCATGAAGACAGGCGGATTTGACCGAGAAGGCATTCAAAAGGGAATGAAACAAATCAAAGATCTGCCTGGTGTTCAAGGACCAACAACCTTTGACGATAAAGGGCAAGCCTCCAAGCATCTGCTCTTTGTCAAATGGTCAGGAGGAAAACGGGTCGTTATCGGCTCGGACGTCGACAACGCCAAGAAATAATTCCCGGTTGGAAAAGGGGGAAGCGGTTTGAACGAGTTCCTTCAACAGACAGTAAACGGTTTAGTTATGGGAAGCTGCTATACACTGATCGCCCTAGGATTAACCCTGATCTTCGGCATGTTGGACATGGTGAATTTTGCCCACGGGGACCTGTATATGGTCGGGGCATTTATCGCTGTCGCCTGCGTTGGTACCTTGGGTGTCCCGTATTACTTGTCCATCCTTGTCGCCATGATTGCGGTGGCGCTGTTGGGGGTGCTTTTGGAACGAATCGCTTTTCGTCCCTTAGAGAAGTCCAGTCGTGTCAACCTACTGGTAAGTTCCATCGGGATTTCGATCATTCTCCAAAACGGTGTACAACTGCTGTGGGGGCCCGACCCGAGACCTCTTCCATCTCCTTTAGCCAATAGTGTGTTCGGGGCGTTCGGTATTACTCTGAACGCCCAACGGATCTTGGTCGTCGGGGTTGCTCTCGGTTTGATTGTTTTGGTGTACCTGCTCATCCAAAAAACAAATCTTGGAATCGCAATGAGAGCGGTAGCTCTTGATTCGGAAGTTGCAGCTCTGATGGGGGTCAGGTTGAACCGCATTCTTGCCGCAACGTTTGCTTTAGGTGCCGGACTCGCCGCTGTCGCCGGTGTCTTGCTGGGGCCTATGTTCAATGTCTATCCGACAATGGGAGTTTCGGCCACTCTAAAAGCGTTCGTGGTCGTGTTATTGGGAGGCATAGGTAACGTGGCAGGCGCCATTGCGGGCGGGTTTCTATTGGGTTTGATGGAAACCTACACGGCGGGCTATATCTCATCCGAATACAAAGATGTCATTTCCTTTATCCTGATGATCCTTGTCCTGTTGTTTAAGCCGAATGGAATATTTGGAACATATGTTCAGGAAAAGGTGTGATGAGGATGTTGGGAAGGATGATGGTCCTGTTGTTGTTGGGAGGCGCTTTGGTTCTCCCGGTCGCGGTCCCAGATGAATATCTCATCCACACACTGATCATGGCCGGGTTCAATATCATGTTGGTTTTGAGTCTTTTTCTGATCTCCGGGTTTGTGGGGCAGATCTCCATGGGACACGCCGCCTTCTTTGGTATAGGAGCTTATGTGTCTGCCCTGGTGTCCCTGCATCATGTCCCGGTCTGGTTGGGTTTCCTCGTTGCAAGCCTGGTCAGCTTGGTGGTCGGCTTGGCAATCGGATATCCGGTTTTGCGGTTAAAGGGCCACTTCTTCGCCATCGCGACGCTTGGCTTTGGAGAAATCGTACGTTTGCTGATCAACAATTGGGTCGATATTACAGGAGGACCCATGGGCATCACGAACATTCAGGCGCCGGAGGGACTGTTCGGACTCGACCTCTCTAGCAAGCAGACTTATTACTACCTGGTGCTGCTTTTTGTGATCGGCACGATTTACCTGTTGGTTACGCTCCGTGATTCCAAGTTCGGACGGGGTTTTATCGCCATCCGCCTCGATGAAATCACTGCGGGAGCAATGGGGATTAACACCGCTTCATACAAGATTCTCGCATTCATGTTGAGCTGTATGGTAGCCGGACTGTCAGGCGCCCTATATGCCCATTACATCCGATTTTTGAGTCCCGAAATGTTCACCCTCAACAAGTCCATTGACGTATTGGTGATGCTGCTGATTGGAGGGGTTAACAGTATTTGGGGATGTGTCGTTAGCGCGCTAGTCATCACCTTGATGAATGAATCATTGCAGTCTTTAGACATCTATCAAATGTTTGTGTTTGGGATCCTGATTCTCCTCATTGTTCTGTTTGTACCGAAAGGACTGGGAGGCCTGTTTCAACGGTATGTAGCGGCAGGAAGGGGGTTGAAACGTGGAACCCATCTTGCGGATTGACAGAGTCAGTCTGTCCTTCGGAGGGGTCAAAGCGGTCAACAAGGTCAGCCTAAATGTGTATCCAGGCCAAATATTGGGATTGATCGGTCCGAACGGTGCAGGAAAGAGCACGTTGTTCAATATTATCACAGGTCTGTATAAGCCGAGTGAAGGGAGAATTTTTTTCAAAGGCCGGGATATCACGGGCGAAAAACCACATAAAATTACGGCACTCGGGATCTCAAGGACGTTCCAAAATATTCGTCTATTGATGGACCGTACAGTGTTTGAAAACATCCTCGTTGCCTTCCATCGGCAATGTCAATACAGTCTGGTTCAAGCTTTTTTCATAACACGTACGTTCAAGCAGGTAGAAAGGCAGGTAAAGGAACGAGCTTTGCAACTCTTGGATTCCTTTGGACTAGCCTCCACAGCGGACACCCTTGTGGAAGAATTACCTCAAGGAATCCAGCGGCGGATTGAGATTGTGCGAGCTGTCGCAACTGGCGCCGACCTCATTTTTCTCGATGAACCCGCTGCCGGGCTCAACGCCATTGAGACGAAAGAACTGATTGAGGTCATCAAGCGGTTGAATCGCGAGGGCAAGACGATCATTCTCATCGAACATGATATGAAACTTGTGAAAGAGGTCTGTGAGGAAATCGCTGTACTCCACTACGGTCAACTGTTGCGATCGGGAACTTTTGATACCATTCGCTCCGATCCATTGGTGATTCAAGCCTACCTCGGGAGGCAGAAGGATCATGCTTAAAATTAACGAGATTGACGTCTACTACCATAAGACATGTGCACTCCGAGGTCTAACAATAGAGGTTCGGCCCGGCGAAATTGTTACGTTGATCGGGGCCAACGGAGCAGGAAAGTCAACATTGTTGAGAGCCATCTCGGGATTGGAGAAGGTGTCCGCGGGATCCATCGAATTTGAGGGACGGAATATCCTTGAACTTTCCCCGGACCGGATCGTCCGGTTAGGGATTGCCCATGTCCCCGAAGGGCGCAGGATTTTTGGGCGCTTGACCGTGATGGAAAATTTGCGGCTCGGATCATACATCAGACGGGATAGAAAGGCGATTGTTCACGATCTAGAACGGATATTTAGTTTATTTCCCGTCCTTCGCGACCGCAGATGGCAGTACGCCGGGACGCTCAGTGGCGGCGAACAGCAAATGCTGGCTATAGCCCGGGCTTTGTTGGCTAAGCCGAAGCTTTTGTTATTGGACGAACCATCCTTGGGACTCGCACCGGCCGTTGTGGACAGCGTCTTCGATGTCATCACGGAGATTCGGAAGTTGGGAGTGACGATCCTGATGGTCGAGCAAAATGCCAGAATGGCTCTCATGATTGCCGACCGTGGATATGTCCTAGAAACCGGCTCAATTGTTCACCAGGGTACATCCCACGAGCTCTTGACGGATGAACTGATTGCCAAAGCTTACCTCGGATAACGGGTTAAACTTTACAAGTTGTACTCCCATGGGAACACACGAATCCTATGCGTACAAGACAAGACGGAGGGACTAACCGGGTTATGAGAATTAATGGTGAACGGTTGAAAAAAACGATTACAGACATGGCTCAAATCGGGGCTACGCCGAACGGCGGGGTAACAAGACTGGCCTTGTCCGATGAGGATAAGGACGCGCGGGATCTCCTCAAACGCTGGATGATCGAAACGGGACTGGAAATCCGCATCGACGATTTTGGGAATCTGTACGGAAGGCGGCCCGGAACAGATCCTGAAGCCGGAGCTATTCTGATCGGTTCTCACTTGGACTCGGTGCCGGCAGGCGGACGCTTTGACGGCGTTGTGGGAGTTTTGGCCAGTCTGGAAGTCTTGCGGACATTTAAAGATCTTGGGATTCAGACAAAGAGACCGGTGGAAATGGTTAATTTTACAGGAGAAGAAGGTGCCCGTTTCAGTCCTCCCATGTTGGGGAGTGGCGGTATCACTCAAATGTTTAGCTCATCTTTTATTTATGACCGGGTTGATGCTGATGGAGTTCGGTTTGAAGATGAATTGATCCGTATCGGCTACCGGGGAGAGAGTCCTCATCGGGCAAAGAATGTACAACATTTTGTAGAACTGCACATCGAACAGGGACCCATCCTCGATACGGAATGTGTTCCCATCGGTGCAGTAGAAGGAATCGTCGGTGTTTCGTGGTTGGAGGTTACAGTTCGCGGGGTTCGCGGACACGCAGGGTCAACTCCGATGGCGATGCGACGCGATGCTTTAATCGCCGCTTCCGTCATGGTATCGGCAATTGCGGAAGTCGCCACACAGGCCGACAAGGACTTGTTATTGACGGTTGGAAAATTTGTGCCCCGTTCATCGGCTCCCAATGTGATTCCTGACGAAGTGACGTTTTCTGTAGATATCCGCCACTATGATTCCCTGATACGAAAACGTGGTGTCCAGGCCGTTAAAGATTTGTTGATGAGCATCGGGAAAGAAAAGGGCGTCGATGTATCGGTGGTCGATCTGTGGAATATGGAGCCCACCGTTTTTTCTAAGAGTCTTGTTGAATTAATATGTGAAGTCTCGAGCTTCCTAGGCTATCCCGTCCGAAAAATCCGAGGCGGAATCGGACATGATGCAAAATACATGAACGAGATATGCCCGTCGGCTATGATTTTCATCCCGTGTGTTGAAGGCAAGAGTCACTGTGAAGATGAGCTGGCATCGTGGGAAGATATTGAAAAAGGTGCGAATGTCTTGCTCCACGTTGTATATCGTTTGGCTCAACAATGATTCCACTGAAAGAAAACAAGCCCCGAAAGGTCGAGACCGTCGCCTTCGGGGCCTGTTTGTGTTCCGAACCGCTGATGGACGATTTTAACATCATCTATGCTACAAATTTACCACTCATCGTCATAGAACAAATAGGAGATTCAGTCTAATAATTGGCCTTACCTCATGCCGAAAAGTCTGTCCCTGCGCCCTGCGTTTCTTCCCTATCTGACCTGCGTTTTCTTAACATGTATAAGCCGAGTACTACACTCAAGCTCAAAATTCCCATCCAGAACTGAGATCGAGTGCTCTCCATGAATGCCATTGAGAAAAGAACGACTAGTATGATTACAATTGTTAATATTGTCAAGTATGGATACCCCCACATTCTTACATGTAAGCGTTCTGGCGCTTCCAGTTCAAGTTTCTTTCGTAACTTCAATTCAGACAAGGCGATAATAAGCCACATATAGAGGGCAACAGATCCAGAAGTATTAATTAGAAACAAGAAAGCCTTGTCTGGAGAAATATAATCTAGAATAATTGAGACATAGCCGAATAGCGTGGAGGCCAGAACAGCCCATACGGGAACCCCTTTCTCGTTTACCTTATGTAAGATGGAAGGGGCATCACCATGAATGGCCAGGGAATAAAGCATGCGTGATGCAGCATATAGAGCAGAGTTTAAACACGATAAAACTGCTGTTATGACAACAAAGTTCATAATAGCTGCAGCTCCGGGTACACGTAACCTCTCAAGTGCACTTACGAATGGGCTTTTTAATAGCACAGTATCATTCCATGGCAGTATAACTACTATGAGGAATATTGATCCAACAAAGAAGAGCAAGGTTCTCAGGATAACTGATTTAGTG